>NZ_NOZT01000042.1:0-33671 GCF_002412355.1 Acinetobacter sp. YT-02 | reverse complement strand
TAGTATTCGTCGTTAGAAAACAATTATTGTGACATTATTTCAATGAGTTATCTATTTTTGTCGTGTACAGAGGACAATTTTATATACTCCATAAACCCTTTAAATTAATTAGGTGGTTTATGTCGCACTTCAAGTTTTACTCTGCCCTAATAAAGCGCTGATGACCGCTGCGCTATACGGGTGAAATTTTGGGCATCAAGGATGATGGTTATTATTTTAAAGAACAAGCATCTAATCCTAAAATATTAAATTAGACAAAGTTTATGATTGCTTTGACGAAAGCATATTGTTCTGACACACTGAATCAGTCATAATTTAGCTAAGCATTATTTAATCAATTTGATTGAATTTTGACCCAAATCAAAATACTGCAACCATCCACATCTACTTTTCTACACCTCTGTGGATGGAAAAATAGGATCTTTTAAAAAAATGACTCAGCAAGCACAGACCATTCAAGGCTCAATTGTCGCAATTGTCACCCCAATGTTAGAAGATGGCAGCGTAGATTGGAAAGGTCTCGAGAAGCTGGTTGAGTGGCACATAGAACAAGGCACCAACAGTATTGTTGCTGTGGGTACAACAGGTGAAGCATCGACCTTAAGTATGGAAGAGCACACCAAAGTGATCGCAGAAATTATTCGCGTCGCAAATAAGCGTATTCCTGTCATTGCTGGTACTGGTGCAAACTCAACGCATGAAGCCATCGAACTGACCAAAGAAGCACAACAATTGGGCGCAGATGCAGCCTTATTAGTGACGCCTTATTATAATAAGCCAACGCAGGAAGGTTTATACCAGCACTATAAAGCAATTGCAGAAGCAGTTGATTTACCTATCATTTTATATAATGTACCAGGTCGTACTGGTGTAGATATGTCAAATGAAACGGTCATCCGTCTCGCTGACATCCCCAATATTGTAGGCGTAAAAGACGCAACGGGCGATGTGCCACGTGGTCAGCAATTATTGGCTGGCTTGGCAGGCAAAAACATGGTGGTGTACTCAGGCGATGACGCTACGGCATATCAATTGATGCTGCACGGTGCAAAAGGCAATATTTCTGTAACTGCCAATGTTGCACCAAAAGCCATGAGCCAAGTTTGCGCGGCTGCAATCGCAGGTGATGCTGCAGGTGCAGAGCAACAAAACAGTGCGATTGCAAATTTACACAATATTCTATTTTGTGAATCGAACCCAATTCCTGTGAAATGGGCACTTCATGAAATGGGATTAATTGGTACAGGAATTCGCCTGCCATTAACTCCGCTTGCAGAACAATATCGTGCACCGTTACGCGAAGCCCTTCAGGCTGCGGGTGTCATTCAATAAAAGAGCTTAGTATGATGCAATTACGTTTTGGTTTTATCGCCGCACTTTCAGTATTGAGTTTGGCTGGTTGTAGTTCTCTTGCCATCAATAATGGTTCATTGGACTATAAAGACGCCGCTACTTTAGCACCACTTCAATATCCGGAAGGTTCTGTGGTTCGACCTGCAACACCGTTGTATCCTGCACCAAGCGTTGACCCTTTAGCAACAGCAAATGCACCTAAGCTTGAAAATGCACGTGGCAACCGTTTTGCGATGCCACGTCCTGAAGCCATGCAAGCCAGCAACAACACAGTTCAAGACAGTACGCAAATTGGACGTCCTCAACCTGTAGTTGACGGAAACCAAAATCCGTTGCTCAAAATTGATGGAAATTCTGCTACAATTTGGCAATACACACTTGCCACCCTCAGCAGTCTGAATTACAGCATTGTTGGTCAAAGTAAGAACCGTTACGAGGCAACCATTAAGGTCGATCAACAGATTTATGTCTTAAGATTGACCTCTGTCGGTTCGAGCAACAACCTAGCCGTGTTCAATGCCGATAACAGCTTTGCAGATCAAGAAAAAGCTGCAGATCTGTTGGCCCAGATTTACCAAAATTGGCCAGCCTAGCCGTACTAGGCATTTTTTTTGAAAAAGGTTCCCTCATGTTAAAACAAACCTTGCTCTATACTGGTAAAGCAAAATCTGTTTATACCACAGACAGTGCAGACCACCTGATTTTAGTCTTTCGTGATGATGCCTCTGCGTTCAATGGCGAAAAAATCGAACAACTAGATCGTAAAGGTAAGGTGAACAACCGTTTTAACGCCTTTATCATGGAAAAATTGGCTGAAGCGGGTATCGAAACTCACTTTGAAAAACTACTTACACCAAACGAAGTATTGGTGAAGAAGTTAGATATGATTCCTGTAGAGTGCGTCATTCGTAACTACGCTGCAGGTTCACTCTGCCGTCGTTTAGGTGTAGAAGAAGGTAAAGAACTAACTCCACCTACCTTTGAATTGTTCTTTAAAGACGATGCGCTTGGCGACCCAATGGTAAACGAATCTCAAGCGATTGCTTTAGGTTGGGCCAATGCTGAACAATTGGCAAAAATGAAAGAATTAACTTACCAAGTCAACGATGTATTAAAAGCATTGTTTGACGCAGGTAACATGATTTTGGTCGACTTCAAACTTGAGTTTGGTGTATTCCACGACCGTATTGTATTGGGTGATGAGTTCTCTCCAGACGGTTGCCGTTTATGGGACAAAGACACCAAGAAAAAACTCGACAAAGACCGTTTCCGTCAAGGTTTAGGCGGTGTGGTTGAAGCTTATGAAGAAGTTGCTGCACGTTTGGGCATCGACTTAGACAATATCTAATTCAAGCTTTTCAATTTTGAAAGCTGAATTGCAAAAACCGAGCAATCTTGCTCGGTTTTTTGTATTTTGCTGTAGACCAAGCAAGGTTTATACACTGAATCTTTGCAAAAAACCAAATCTTTGCCCCATCCACAATACCCAGTCTGTCCGCCTATTTTTAAATTTATCTGAATTTAAATTGTGTATTCTGCAATTCCGTGTATGCTTGTTGTCATACTAGAAAAATATGAAGTTCGTTTTAATCGTCTAAGTCCGTAGTTTTATTTTGTAATCCTTCGTTTGTTCAGATTTTAAGTCGCATCTTTTTCCCAGTAATTCCAAATCTTTTTTAGATTGCAACATATTAAAATTCAGCAGGATATTTCCCTATGTCAAATCCGACAATGAAAGGCACGGTAAAGTGGTTTAACGAAACTAAAGGCTTTGGTTTTATTCAACCAGAATCTGGTCCAGATGTGTTTGCGCATTTCAGCGAAATCGCACACTCAGGCTTCAAAACTTTACACGAAGGTCAGCAAGTTGAATTCAGCATTGCACAAGGTCAAAAAGGCCCGAATGCTGTAAACATCAAACCGCTCTAAGCTTTTGAATGCAGCACTCAAGGCTGCAAACAAATGTAAAAAAAGCTCAAGTTGATTCTTGAGCTTTTTTTATGCCAATATTTTGGGTAAATATCTTTGCATATATACCAAACGACTTAAGATTGAGTCTGCTGCCAACGGCGTTGTTGTAAACGCTCACCTTCTACTTCACGCTTATTGCGTGCCGACTCATACAATTTTGTGTCTTTCAGTTCAGGCGGTAAATAGTCTTGTAACACAAAATGTTCGGGGTAATTGTGTGGATACAAATAATCTACCCCATAACCTTGTTCTTTCATCAGTTTGGTCGGCGCATTACGCAAATGCAGTGGCACAGGCAAGTTGGCGGTTTTTTCAGCCAAATCCATAGCTTTATTAATTGCCAAATAAGTACTGTTACTTTTGGCACTGGTCGCCAAATATACTGCACATTGTCCTAAAATAATCCGCGCTTCAGGCATACCCAACACTTGTACCGAGCGGAAACATTCGCCTGCCAACAACAAGGCATTCGGGTTGGAGTTGCCAATATCTTCCGAAGCAGCAATCAGCATGCGACGCGCAATAAAAGTGGGATCTTCACCGCCTTTAAGCATACGCGCCATCCAGTACAATGCAGCATCGGGGTCACTGCCACGAATTGACTTAATAAAAGCTGACACCAAATCATAATGTTGCTCGCCCGACTTGTCATAACGGGCAATATTTTGTTGCGCAACCTTGACCACTATCGCGTTGGTGATGATACTTTCTACATCCGGTTCAAAGGTGCTCGCCACCAAATCTAGTAGGTTTAAAGCCTTGCGTGCATCGCCTGCAGCAAACTGAATCAGGGCATCAAATTCTTCAATCTGAATATAACGGTCTTTTAAGAACTGATCTTGCTGAATGGCTTGTATTAGCAAGGTCTGAATTGCATCGGCATCTAAAGCCTTTAAAGTATAGACCTGACAACGTGAGAGCAGTGCGCTATTGACTTCAAAAGATGGATTTTCAGTGGTCGCACCAATTAAGGTGATTTTGCCCTTTTCTACCGCATTTAATAAAGCATCTTGCTGTGACTTATTAAAACGATGAATTTCGTCAATAAACACCACTGGCGTGAGCAAATCGCCGCCTTCGCTAATAATTTCCCGCAGCTCTTTGACGCCAGTATTCAATGCAGAAAGGCTGATAAAGGGGCGATCTACCGCCTGCGCCAACAGCAAAGCAATGGTGGTTTTCCCCACCCCAGGTGGTCCCCAGAAAATAATCGAAGGCAAATGCCCCTGATCAATCATTTGGCGTAACGGCGCTTGCTCACCTAAAAGATGATCTTGACCAATAATTTGCGCTAAATCGCGTGGACGCAAACGCTCAGGCAGTGGAATATGACTCTCTGACATCTTGTTATTTCTATACTTGACTTCAACCTAGTCTACTATGATCTCAAGCTTTGGAGTATTTCTAATCGTACCGATTTATCACTAAAACACGATTCACGGTTTGTTCTACAATATGAATTAACGCACCCAACGCACCACATAATCTTCTATGTCTTCTTCTGCAACATCCAATTCTGAAATACAACGTCCTGCTGCAGATTTTTTGGCTTTAATCACACTTTGGCGTGAACCCGTATTCAAATAATGCCAAGATGGCAAATTTTTGCCCTCTTTTAAACGGCGATAGGCACAGCTTGGCGGCAACCAGTGAATTTTTTCGAGTTTTTCGGGGGTGAGTTGAATGCAATCGGGTACAAAGTCAAAGCGATTGGCATAATCTGAACAACGTGCTGTGTTACAATCCAGTAACTTGCATGCCACTTTGGTATAGGCCACTTCCTGCGTGTCTTCATCTTCTAGTTTGATCAAACAGCATAAACCGCAACCATCGCACAAGGCTTCCCATTCCGCAGCATTTAAGGCATTCAGCAGATAGTTTTTCCAAAATTCAGGTCGTAATTGATCAGACATAGCGCACAGAAAATAACAAAACTGCGTCATTATATCAGCCTTATTTCACCTTGTTGCTTTTGTTTGGTCTTTAAATGAATCAAACACTTAACTCAAACAACTGAACATTTAATACACAAAAACAAAACACTCTACTGTGTTCAGCTCCCTATACTCAATTCAGAAGCAATAAAAACACATGGAGAACAATTATGTTTCGTTGGGCTATAATCTTCGCAGTGATTGCGTTAATCGCGAGTTTACTTGGTTTTGGTGGTGTCGCTGGTTTATCCAAAGACTTTGCCATTATTTTATTGGTGATCGCTGTGATTTTGGCAATTGTTGGTTTCCTCTCTCGCGGAAAAATCTAGTGATCTCGTCTATAAATTTCTAAAAGCAGACATAAAAAAAGAAGGATTTATTCCTTCTTTTTTTATGTCTGCTATTAATGCAGTAAATGCCAATTTGCCCATTTTAAAAATATTTTCTCACATTTATAGGCAGGTTTTGCCCTGTTTTTAAAAATGCGTGCCATATTATTATGCTTTAATCATGGCATTGAAAACGAGAAGGAATAAGACATGGCTTTAGCAATTAAAACTCGCGAAATTGAATATACAGCTGCAGACGGCAGCAAATTGATCGGTTATTTTGCTGCACCAGAAGCAGCTCAAGCTGTCGCGGGGGTGATTGTCGCACCTGAATGGTGGGGACGTAACGAATACACCGAACAACGCGCACGTGAATTGGCTGAACATGGTTTTGCAGCCTTAGCAATTGATATGTATGGCGATAAAAAAGTCACCACCACCGCAGCCCAAGCCAATGAGTGGATGATGCAAACTTTTGCAGATGCCGACACAATTGTGACTCGTGCGTCTGCAGCTTTGGACACTTTAGCAGCCCAACCTGAAGTAAATCGCGATAAACTTGCTGCAATTGGTTTCTGTTATGGCGGCAAAGTCGTACTGGATTTGGCTCGTTCTGGTGCAGCATTAAAAGCAGTGGTTACCTTCCACGCCAACCTCAGCCCGAAAGCCCCTGCACAACAAGGTCAGGTACAAGCCGAGATTTTGGTGTTGCATGGTGAGCTAGACAGCATGGTGACTTTAGACGACGTCGCAAGTTTCCGTGAAGAAATGCACGCGGCTCAAGTTGAGCATGAAGTGATTATTTTTGAAGATGCCAAACACGGTTTTAGTAACCCTCAAGCCGATGAACGTGCAAAAGCCAATGGAGTCGATTTAGGCTACAACGCATCGGCAGAGCAGCAAGGTTTAGCGGCAATGTACGAAGTGTTGAATCGTCGTTTAACAGATTAATCTGCTGTTCCCATTACGCAACATATACTCAACGCAAGCCAAGAAAATTTTAAAGAAGAGGATATAACAATGACTGAGCAATGCCCTTATTGCAATTTTGATGATTATGATGTTTTGGCAAAAAATGAATTTGGGGTAATTTTGCCTGAACCGAATGCCCTATCTAAAGGACATTGCGTAATTATTCCAATACGTCATGTGGGTTCTTTTTTTGAAGTCACCGACAAAGAGCGTAAAAGCCTGATGTCTTTATTAGAGTTGGCGCGCAATGAGTTGCAATTGCGTCATCAACCTGCAGGTTTCCATGTTGGTTTTAATGATGGCGATGTATTTGATGCAAAATCTGAGCATTTACACATCCACATTATTCCACGCTATGCAGGTCAGACCTTAAAGCTAGATAACCGTTGGGGCATGAGCGGTCAAATTTAAACCACCACTCGTTTTATCCCAAACTAAGTGAAACCAAACCGAAAGAAGAAGATGCAAGCTCATCTTCTTTTTTTTATGCACCTCATTCCCGTGCCAGTTTGGCTATACTGAGCAGCTATTTTACATATTGGGTTCGCATGACTGCTTTTTCTTTTTCCGATGCTCTCCTCACGTGGTTTGATCAACACGGACGCCATGACCTACCGTGGCAAGTCGCCGATGATCCCTATGCAGTGTGGGTGTCTGAAATTATGCTGCAACAAACTCAGGTCAAAACCGTATTGCAATATTTTGAGCGTTTTTTGCAGCGCTTTCCGACAGTGCAAGATTTAGGACGCGCCACTTGGGATGAAGTTGCACCGTATTGGGCAGGTTTAGGCTATTACGCCCGCGCCCGTAACTTGCATAAAGCAGCCGCAATTGTGGCACAGCAAGGGCATTTCCCAAGCACCTTGGAACAATGGATGGCCTTGCCTGGCATTGGTCGCTCTACAGGCGGTGCTATGATGTCACTGGGTTTACGTCAATACGGCGTCATTATGGATGGCAATGTAAAGCGCGTATTGGCACGCTTTTTTGCTATTGAAGATGATTTATCCAAACCTGTGCATGAACGTGCCATGTGGCAACTGGCAGAGCAGCTTTGCCCTGTCACACGTAACCATGACTACACCCAAGCCATAATGGATTTAGGCGCCACCATTTGTACCCCGAAAAAACCCTTGTGCCTTTATTGTCCTATGCAGCAACACTGCAAAGCCCATCAACAAGGTTTAGAACAAGAGCTGCCGTTTAAAAAACCGAAAAAAGCCGTGCCTGTAAAATCTGCACAGGTGTTGGTGTTGCAATGTGCTGAACAATGGCTCTGGCAACAGCGTCCCAATACCGGACTGTGGGGCGGGCTATGGTGTTTGCCTGTAATTGAAGATAGATTGGCTTTTGAGCAGTTGTGTCAAAGTTTAGGTCTTAAACACGTGCAGCAACGTGCACAAATTTCTCACAGTTTTACCCATTTCACCTGGCAGCTCGAAGCCATTTGTTTTCAGGTCGATGCCGATCTGCAAGAACACCTCGCAATTGAACTGAATGCAGAGTGGTATAGTCCAGAACAAGCCAGTGATTTAGGAATTCCCACTGCCATGAAAAAATTGATCTCGGCAATCAATCTGTGACATAGTCAAGCATCGTGATGAATGAAATTTTTGCTTTCACTGCCATTACAAGGATGTCTTATGTTTCGATGGATTGCTGTCTTAAGCCTGTCACTCTTCACCTTATTGATAGCAGCCTGTAGTTCTGCACCAAAACGTCCCAGTACCCCACTCCCGCCTGCCTTGGTGCAAAAACTCAATCAAATGAGTTTAAAAACCCGCCTGCCCATTCCTGTGCAGGGCATTAAAGCACATCAGTTGAATAACACTTGGGGTGCATCTCGCAGTAGCGGACGTTTGCATGAAGGCATCGACATCATTGCCCCGAAAGGCAGCAAAGTGTATAGCGCCACAGAAGGTTTAATTGCCGACTTACGCGATAATCGCTTAGGTGGTAAAGTAATTTGGATATTAGGGCCTGCAGGCACTTGGCATTATTATGCACACTTAGATGGGCACAAACGTGGTTTAAACGTGGGCGATTATGTCAAAGCTGGGACGCATATTGGCTATGTCGGTAATACAGGCAACGCCCGGCACACTGCTGCACATTTGCATTACGGACTTTATTTAAATGGTAAAGGACGCGGCGCGGTCAATCCTTATCCTTATTTACGTTAATTTTGTTAGGAACATTTCATGTCTGAAGCCTTGATAAATCGATTGGTGGAATTTGCAGAATCTGGCAATCAACAAAAAATTGTGTTGACAGGACAAGTCCACCAAGGCTGGGTCATGGAAATTACTGAAGATGCCCTGCTCATCAGCACAGGTTATTCAGATAAAGTCGGTAAAGACAACTGGATTTCCTTTCACGATCTGCAACAGGCAGAACTATATTACTGGGATAACCAAAACAACCAATGGGCAGCTTTTCAGCTTTAAGTCCTTCCCATTTATATCTATTCAGCTATCTATTCAACAAGGAGCATGACCCATGACGATACAACGCTGTGGTTGGTGTTCCGATGATCCACTCTATATGGCCTATCATGATTTAGAGTGGGGACAAGCTGTATTTACCGAAGCGCATTTATTTGAAATGCTTTGCCTAGAAGGACAACAAGCAGGTTTGTCTTGGATTACTGTTCTGAAAAAACGTGAAGCGTATCGTCAGCATTTTTTCCAATACAGCATTACTGAAATTGCAGCCCTCAGTGATGACGATATCGCACTTAAATTACAAGATGCTGGATTGATTCGACATCGAGGTAAATTACAAGCGATTCGTGACAACGCACGTGCATGGCAAAAATTAAAAGATGCCGATATAAACGTCGTAACATGGCTTTGGGATTTTGTTGCACAGCAGCCTATTAGGAATGATGTACCTGACTATCGTATTGCACCTTCACAAACCGACGCTAGTGTTGCCATGTCCAAAGCCCTAAAGAAAAATGGTTTTAAATTTGTGGGGCCGACCACCTGCTATGCTTTTATGCAAGCTGTAGGCATGGTCGATGATCATGAAAATCACTGTGACTTTAAAAAACATCTCAACTTTAGTATTCAATCACTCAACCAATCAATGCAACATCACCAATCAATACAGTCAGCCAATGACAAGGACGGTGCAATATGAGTAATACCATTCGAGCGTATGCCGCAATGCAGGCAGGTGAAGCCCTGCAAGCCTATCAATTTGATGCGGGTGAATTACAGGCGCATCAGGTAGAGGTCAAAGTCGAATATTGTGGCTTATGCCATTCAGATCTTTCAGTCATTCAAAATGACTGGCATTCCTCTGTGTATCCTGTGGTGGCAGGGCATGAAATTATTGGCACGATTACTCAATTAGGCAGTGAAGCCAAAGGCTTAACCGTAGGACAACGGGTAGGCATTGGCTGGACTGCAGACAGTTGCCAACACTGCGATGCCTGTATTGCAGGCGAACAAGTGCTGTGCAGCAATGGCACAACTGCAACTATTGTGGGACATGCAGGTGGTTTTGCCGATAAAGTCCGTGCAGGTTGGCAATGGGTAATTCCATTACCCGATGAGGTCGATCCTGTCAGTGCAGGGCCTTTACTCTGTGGTGGAATTACCGTATTTGATCCGATCTTGAAACATCAAATTCAGGCAGTACATCATGTTGCTGTGATTGGTATTGGCGGTTTGGGGCATATCGCCATCAAATTATTAAAAGCATGGGGCTGTGAAATTACAGCGTTGAGCTCCAATCCAGACAAAACTGCAGAATTACTGGCTATGGGTGCAGACCATGTCGTGAACAGCCGTGATGCTGCTGCCCTAAAAACCCAGCGTGGCAAGTTTGACCTGATTTTAAGTACGGTAAACGTAAGCTTGGACTGGAATGCTTATTTAAGTACGCTTGCTCCGCATGGCACTATTCACATGCTGGGTGTGACGCTCGAACCTATGCAAATTAAGGCGGGCAGCTTAATTGGCGGTGCAAAATCGGTTACAGGCTCATCGACAGGTTCACCTGCAGCGCTGCGTCAATTATTACAATTTGCTGCACGCAAACAGATCGCCCCACAGGTAGAAGTTTTTCCGATGTCACAGATCAATCAGGCGATTGAACATTTGCATCAGGGCAAGGCACGCTATCGGGTGGTGTTAAAGGCCGACTTTGACTGATTTTTAAGTTAAATCTTGCCCAACTTAACGGTCTTACTCATCTCAGCTGGGCAAAATTTATGTATGAAAAATGTTTTAGATATTCAGTCTGTTATAGAATAAACTGCGTAAGCAGCATATATTAAAAAATTGAATCGACGCAGGTTGAAAAGCCACGTGTCAAACTAGAAAAGTCTGTGAAAAAGTCTGCTAAGATGAAGGCTGCTTTTTTAACTATAAAATGAATTTGAGAAAACCTATGAGTAAAGCCTTACCCATCGCTGTTGCTGTAATTTTAGGCGGTGCTGCACTTGTTCCTGTTTATTATGCCTCTCAAAACCCAGCAGTGGCGACTTCTAAAGCATCGGCAAATGCTTCTGCGGTTGAAAAAATCAGCTATGCTTTGGGTTATGAAGTGGCACATCAAACCCCACCAGAGCTAGACATCAACAGCTTTGTAACAGGTGTTCGTGAAGGTCATGCGCGTAAACAACCTGCCTACACCGAAGAAGAATTACAAAAAGCCTATGAGCAATTCCAGCAAGAGTTACAACAAAAACAAGCTACTCAAGCGCAAGCTACACAAACAGCCAGTGATTCATTCCTAACTGAAAATGGCAAAAAAGCAGGCGTACAAACCACAGCTTCTGGCTTGCAATATCAAGTGATTAAAGAAGGCACAGGTAAACAGGCAACAGCAAGCTCTGTGGTCAAAGTGCACTACACGGGTAAACTGGTCGATGGCAAAGTATTTGACAGCTCAGTACAACGTGGTGAGCCAATTGAATTCCCTCTGAATCAAGTCATTCCGGGCTGGACTGAAGGTTTACAGCTGATGAAAGAAGGTGGTAAAGCCACGCTGTATATTCCATCGAAACTAGGCTACGGCGAACAAGGTGTACCAGGCATGATTCCTGCCAATAGCACCTTAATTTTTGATGTTGAACTGATTGAAGTGAAATAACAACATCACCCTTTCAGGAGAGCTTGGCTCTCCTGTATGGTCTTAGGACGGAAAGAATGAAAAAACACCTTACCCTTGTGTGTATCGCACTGCTCAGCAGTGGCAGTTTTGCCAAAACAGTAACCAATAAAAGTCCTGTTGCAGATCAGGTCGGTTATAGCTTTGGTTATTTAATGGGGCGCAGCAATGCAGAAACCTTAAAAGATGTTGATATTGAAGCCTTCATTGCTGGCTTAAAAATGGCAACACGAAACCAAGCTGCTAGTTTAAGTGATGAAGAAATGTCACGGGTACTGACACAATTCAAAAAGCAAGCCGAAGCCAAACAACTGATTGAGCTTAAAAAAGTAGCCGATAGCAATGCCAAAATTGGGCAAGCCTTTTTAAACACAAATGCCAAAAAGGCAGGTGTCCAAGTCACCAAATCTGGCCTGCAATATCAAGTCTTACAAGCAGGTTCGGGCAAATCCCCCAAAGCCACCTCTACCGTTAAAGTCCATTATGAAGGTCGTTTAATTGATGGTACAGTATTTGACAGTTCTATCGCTCGCGATCAAGCGGCAGAATTTCAGGTCAGTCAAGTCATTCAAGGTTGGACTGAAGGTTTACAACTCATGAAAGTTGGTGCCAAATATCGCTTCTTTATTCCTGCTGCCTTGGCCTATGGTCAAATTGGTTCAGGCGATGCGATTGAACCGAACAGCACGCTTATTTTTGATGTAGAACTTTTAGAGATTGTAAAATAATCCAAAGCCGTATCACCAAACAAAAAAATACCGCAATTTAAATTGCGGTATTTTTTCTGATCAAGTCTTATGGTTTTAAATGATGTGGTCTAAAACCCGTTGCCAACAATCCAACCCCATAGGCCACTACACCCACCACACACAGCGCAGTGACTTCTGCCACACGCATCCATTGTGATACATCACCGTTATACCAAGTTAAGGCATACCACAACGCAGCAATCATCACAGCATTCGCCACTGCAAACTGCAAGATGAGTTTTTTCCAGTGCGCACCAAAACGGAAAATCTTGCGTTGATGCAAATAGAAATACAACATGCCTGCATTCACCAAAGCCGAACCTGATGATGCCAATGCCAATGCCATATGTTCAGCTTGCCAGTCAATCAGTTTAAAGAAGCCAATAAAGACCACGTTTAAAATCGCATTGGCTGCCACGGCCATTAAACCCACACGTACTGGTGTTTTGGTGTCTTGCTGTGCATAAAAACCTGGTGCAAAGACTTTAATCAGCATGAATGAAATGACCCCTGCACTCATACATTGCAAGGCTAAAGCGGTCATTTGCGTATCTTGAAAGCTAAACTGGCCACGCTCAAACAGTGCCTGAATAATAGGGGTTGACAACATAAACAGTGCAATACTGGCAGGGACACCCACCAAAATAATCACCCGTGCTGCCCAATCCATCATGCCACGGAATTTATCCATATTCTGTTCTGCATGACGCGCAGACAATGACGGTAAAATAACTGTACCTATCGCGACACCAATTAAGCCCAAAGGTAGCTCGGTCATACGTTCTGCACTATACAACCAAGACACCGAGCCATCCTGCATAAAAGAAGCCCAAATGGTATTGAGTAACAGGTTAATTTGCGTGACCGATACCCCAAACAAAGCAGGCAGCATCAGCTTCATAATCCGATCCACCCCTTCATGCTTGAAATCAACTTTAGGGGGAATCAGCAGTTTTTTACGCCATAATTCTGGAATTTGAATCGCAAGTTGTAAAGCACCCGCAATAATCACCGCCCACCCCAGTGCCATAATCGGCTCTGCCATGTATGGTGTGAGCCATAATGCGCCTGCAATCATCGCCACATTCAGCAATACAGGCGCAAAGGCTGGCGTGGTAAATGAGCCATAGCTGTTTAAAATACTACTGGCAAATGCCGTCAGCGACATAAACAATAAATAAGGAATGGTCAGTCGGAACATATCGGTGGCTAAAGCAAACTTTTCAGGGTCGCTATGGAAACCCGGTGCATAGATATACATCACCGCAGGCGCAGCCACCATGGCGGCAAAGGTTAACCCTGTCATTACCGTCATTAAACAGCCAAAAACCCGACTAATTAAAATTTGCACTTCGGCATGGGTGCGGCTGGTTTTATATTCGGTCAATACAGGAATAAAAGCCTGCGAAAATGCCCCTTCGGCAAACAATCGCCTGAAAAAGTTGGGGATGCGAAACGCTACCACAAAGGTATCGAAATCTTTACCTGCACCAAACACATTCAGCAATACCACATCACGGACTAATCCTAGTACCCGTGACAGCATGGTCATTGCACTGACAATAAAGGTCGATCGCCAAAGCGCCATCGTTACCACCCAATCAAAAATTTAGTCGCTATTGTAATCAAAGCATCAACAAAGTTTTGTTATTGATTGATCAATTTTTCCTGTGATGTCGAAGCTTTAAGTTGAGATAACTGTTCACGAAAATACTGCCAGTCAAAATACGGTCCCGGATCCGTTTTACGTCCTGGTGCAATATCAGAATGTCCTGCAATATGCTGTTGAATACTCGGATAGGCCTGCTGCAAACAGTGTACCACCCTCACCAAACTCTGATATTGCGCTGTTTCAAAAGGCAAGTCATCACTGCCTTCTAACTCTATCCCAATCGAATAGTCATTACATTCAGGTTGTGCCAAATAACTAGAACGCCCTGCGTGCCACGCCCGATCTGCAAAATTAACAAATTGCAGCACCTCGCCTGTTCTTAAAATCAGCAAATGTGCCGAAACCTGCATGCCCTGAATGGTCTGAAAATAAGAATGCTGCGACCAATCCAATTGGTTCTGAAAAAATTGCTCAATATAACCACCACCAAATTGTGACGGCGGCAAACTAATATTGTGAATGACCAGCAGTTGAATCTCTTGGTCTATCGGACGGGCGTTGAAATTTGGAGATGGGACTTGTCTTGCCCCTTGTAATTGACCATCAACCACCTGAAACGACGGCATATGTTGCATAAGGCAATCCCCAAACCATTAGAATAGAAAAATAGAACAGAAATTTCAGTTTAATGCCAACACGTGACAATGAACATCTTAAATTAAACCCGAATGTGGCTAAAAAACACATCCTGACGCAGAACAGTGTTAATATAACGCGCAATTTTCATGGGTAAGATCGACACGGAAAATCTTATGAGCATCTCTCCAGCTTTGCTTGAACAATCCATCCAAATCAATATTCAGCAAGCCTTGCAAGAAGATATTGGCGATGGTGATATTACCGCACTATTGACCCCTGAAGATGAGCAAGCCACTGCTACGATTATTAGCCGTGAAGACATGATTTTGGCAGGTCAACCGTGGGTCAATGCCTTGATCCAAGCATACGATGCCAATGTGCAAGTCAACTGGTTAAAAAATGATGGCGACCGTGTTGCTGCCAATGAAGCCTTTTTGAAATTGTCAGGTTCTGCACGCAGCCTGTTAACGGTAGAACGCCCTGCGCTGAATTTTGTGCAAACCCTGTCTGCGGTTGCCACCAAAACAGCGGCTTATGTGCAACAACTCGAAGGCTTAAACACCAAACTGCTAGATACCCGTAAAACCTTACCGGGTTTACGCATTGCACAAAAATATGCTGTCACGGTGGGTGGTGGACAAAACCATCGTTTAGGTTTGTTTGATGCCTTTTTGATTAAAGAAAATCACATTATGGCAGCAGGTGGCATTACTCAGGCGATTGTTAAAGCACATGCCATTGCTCCGGGCAAACCTGTAGAAGTGGAAGTGGAAACTTGGGATGAACTGAATCAAGCCCTTGAAGCCAAAGCTGATATTGTAATGTTGGATAACTTTAGCCAGCAACAGATGATTGAGGCGGTCAAGCATGTAGCAGGACGTTGCAAACTTGAAGCGTCAGGCAACATCACCATCGAAAATTTACGTGAAGTGGCCAGCACAGGCGTAGATTACATTTCGATGGGGGTTTTAACCAAAGACGTCAAAGCTGTGGATTTATCAATGCGCTTTAATGCGTAAACAATTGATTTTAAATTAAAGGGTGTAATCTACGCCCTTAATTTTTTCCAAAAATTGATTTTGAGGAGGCAGATGAGCCTCCTTTTTTATGCCTCAATTTTGAATTTAATCATCGTCCTTGTTGTCGTTGTCGTTGTCGTTGTCGTTGTCGTTGTCGTTGTCGTTGTCGTTGTCGTTGTCGTTGTCGTTGTCGTTGTCGGAAGCTTGACCGAGTACACTACGATTGTCTTCATTTTGCTGCTCAGTACGTGAATCACATGCAGTTAAAAACAACATCATGGCAGACATTAAAATAATCAATAGTTTCATGCTTTCCTCCTCTTTTCATACAGTTTTCCATCTTAAAAGAACTCATCCTGCAATATTGTAGCTTTTTGCTTCACACCTCCTATTGCTTCACACCTCCTGTCGCAATCTACGCGTCATCCATAAAAAAACGCATCCGAAGATGCGTTTTGAACAGTGCTGCAATCTTAGAAAACTTGGCTTACCAGCCCAAAGCCTGCTGCTGTTTTTTCACCAATTCCTGAATACCTTTTTCTGCCATTTCCAACATGGCATTGCACTGCACACGAGTAAACGGTTTGTCTTCTGCAGTGCCTTGAATTTCAATAAATTCACCTGCTTGGGTCATCACCACGTTTAAATCGGTCTGGCAGTTTGAATCTTCTTCATAGCATAAATCCAGTAATACCTCATCTTGGTACATGCCTACAGAAATTGCAGCCACCAAACCTTTTAATGGGTCATGCTTAATTTTTTTCTTTTCTAGCAACACATTCATGGCATCAATCAACGCCACTGCTGCACCTGTAATGGCTGCCGTACGGGTACCACCATCGGCCTGAATCACATCGCAGTCAATAGTAATGGTGTTTTCACCCAGTTTTTTCAAATCAACCATAGCACGTAAGCTACGACCAATTAAGCGCTGAATTTCCTGTGTACGCCCGCTTTGTTTACCACGTGCCGCCTCACGGTCACTACGGGTATGCGTTGAACGTGGCAACATGCCATATTCTGCAGTTACCCAGCCTTGTCCCTGCCCTTTTAAAAAACGCGGTACAGAGTTATCAATACTTGCGGTACACAAAACTTTGGTATGACCAAACTCTACCAACACTGAACCTTCAGCATAGCGAGTATAGTTACGGGTAATTTTTACCTCACGTAATTGATCTAAAGCTCGTTGGTCAATACGCATAATGTGTCCTTATTTTTGGCTCAAATAAATTGCCCGCAAGTATAACAGATGCCACAGCACAGGTCGCTTATCTAAAGCTTGTCGTGTTCTGTTTCGGTAAATTTTAGCTGTATTTTTACAAGCTGGCTTCATTCATCTTTTAGTATTATCCTGAAACACAGGTTTTTGTTAGACTGCGCGGCACTGGCAGAATCAGGAAATACAATGTCGATTCGGGAAGAACGAAAACAACAAAGTCGTCAGGCAATTATGGATGCAGTGCTTCAACTCAGCAGCGCAGGGCGTGCATTTAGCAGCATCAGCTTAAGAGAAATTTCACGACAGATTGGACTCGTGCCCACCGCGTTTTATCGGCATTTTCAAGATATGGATGCTTTAGCACTCGATTTGGTCGATCAAGTTGCCCTACACATTAAAGGGATTTTACATCAATTGGGGCAAGGCTATTTGTACCAACCCGATGCACAGACCGAAACGGCACTGACCCTGTTTTTTAAATCGGTCGATCAACGCCCACAACAATGGATTTTTTTAATTTCCGAACGCTGGGGCGGTTCTGCTATTTTACGCCAAGCCATTGCCCGTGAAATTGATTTTTTAATTGAAGATTTAGCCAATGATTTACAGCGAGTCGAAAGCGTACAACATTTTCAACATGCCGAAGACTTACACGTACTGGCCAATATTTTAATTAATTTGTCTTTAAACTGGGCAATGAACTGGATCAGTTTGGGACAGCAATTTGAAGCAGAAAAATTGCAGCAACAACAGCAGCACTTCATACAACAAAGCATTACTCAAGTCCATTTGCTATTTCGTGGTATTTGCCACTGGCAGCGTCCGCAGCCTATTTAAAGTTATCTGCTAAACACTTTAGCCATAAAAAACCGCAATGATCTTTCAATCATTGCGGTTTTAGATACAAGGTGATTTCACCACAGCATCGTAGTTTTATTTCTTAGCTTTACGCTCTTGATCAACCAAGTAGTTCACTACTTGAATCACTTTGCCGTTATTGCCCTGCACAATGTATTTACCATTTACCACCACGGCAGGTACACCCGTCAACTGGTACTGACGCGCCAATTGCTTGGCTTGTGATATTTTAGAGGTGATCGCAAACGAGTTAAACATGCTGTTAAATTTCGCTTCAGGCACGCCATATTTTACAAAGAATTTGGCTTGAGACTGTTGGTCAAAAATTTGCTGACCTTTGTCATGAATCGCATGGAACAATGGCAAGTGAGTTTTCTTACGTACGCCCAGTGCTTCAGACACATAATAACCACGTGCATTCATTTCCCAAACAGGATTCATGGCCGCAGGGGTACGCACAAAATTCACATCTTTAGGCAATTTGCGTAACCATGCTTGCATATATGGTTCTAAAGTAAAGCAGTGGCCACAGCCGTACCAAAAGAACTCACGCACTTCAATTTTACCCGGTACATCGACCTTACCTGGGTTAGCCACAACGCTATAATCTTTACCTGCTACAAAATTTGCCGCCATTGCGCTGCCAGAAATAGTAAAGATGGCCGTTGCCAAACCACCTAAAAGGAATTTTTTCATTGCGTTTATAGTCCTCTAAATCATTCTGTTTAGTTTATGGCAACACTATAAACCAAATATGCCGATTTCGTTTTCCTTCTGTGAACTTTTTTACAGCTTTTATCGCTTTTTTTAGAATTAACGCTACACTAGGGTTTATACATATTTTTACCATCATCACGATTAAATTGAGGTGACACCCATGTCGCAACTGAATGTTGATCCACAAGAAATTGCCAAATTTGAAGCATTTGCAGCCATATGGTGGGATCAGCATTCCGAGTTCCGTCCCCTGCACATGATTAACCCACTACGCTTAAACTGGATTGATGAACATGCAGGCGGCTTGGCAGGCAAAAAAGTACTGGATGTCGGCTGCGGTGGTGGTATTTTGGCAGAAAGCATGGCACGACGTGGTGCCAATGTACTCGGCATTGATATGGGCGAAGCACCTTTAAATGTGGCGCGTATCCATGCTGAGCAAGAAGGCGTAAATAATATTGAGTATCGCCAAATTCCTGTTGAACAACTGGCAGATGAGCAAGCTGGTCAGTACGATGTCGTGACCTGTATGGAAATGTTAGAGCACGTACCCGACCCAGCCTCTATTATTCAAGCCTGCCAAAAACTGGTCAAGCCAGGTGGTCATGTATTTTTCTCGACCATTAACCGTAACCCTAAATCATATCTATTTGCCATTATTGGGGCAGAATACGTGCTGCGTATGCTGGCCAAAGGTACGCACGATTATCATAAATTTATTAAGCCGTCTGAATTGGCGCATGACATTCGCCAAGCGGGTTTAAAACTCAAAGATATGACGGGTTTACACTACAACCCACTGACTAAACGCTATTGGTTAGCGCCAAATGTGGATGTGAACTACATGGTCTACACGGTCAACGAGGTAACAGAATGAAGGCGGTTTTATTTGACCTCGATGGCACCTTAATTGATACCGCTGCTGATTTTATTCGCATCATTCAAGACATGTGCCGCGACAAAGGCTGTGAGATTGTGGCAGCAGACGCCATTCGCACACAGGTATCTGAAGGTGCACGGGCGATGGTCAAACTAGTCTATCCAGAACTTGAGGTGGATGATCCTGTATTTCTTGCGCATCGACAACGCTTTTTAGACCTGTACGGCGCAGATATTGCTGTCGAAACCGATCTGTTTGAAGGCATGTATCCCCTGCTTGAAGCGTTGGAACAGCATCAAATTCCGTGGGGCATTGTGACCAATAAACCGCGCTGGCTTAGCGAAGCGCTGCTCAAAGCACTGAATTTAACTGAACGCTGTGCAGTTTTAATCTGCCCTGAAGATGTTCGCCGTACCAAACCTGACCCAGAACCTATGTATTTGGCGGCCAAACAAATTGAAATTGCCCCAGAACACTGTATTTATGTAGGTGACCATCCACGCGATATAGATGCAGGTCGTAACGCCAACATGTACACTATTTTGGCCGCTTACGGTTATTTACCGTTACAACACAAAGATGACTTAACAGCATGGCAAGCAGATTGTATAGTGGATTCAGTGACTGAATTACATACGGTTTTGAACAAATTGGTGCTTCAAGCTACCACGCAAAACAGCATTGCCAATGCTTAAATCAATCCTGCAAAGCGATCACATGAAACTCAGCCCACAAGCAATAAGAAATGAACAGGAGGGATGCCCATGAAATATTCAGAATATCAACCTCGTCCCGATCTTCTCAAAGACCGTATTATCCTCATTACTGGCGCGGGAGATGGTATTGGACGAGCGGCTGCCCTCAGTTATGCGCTACACGGAGCAACCGTGGTGCTGCATGGTCGTACCCTCAATAAACTTGAAGTGATTTATGATGAAATCGAAAGTTTAGGCGCACCGCAACCTGCTATTTTGCCGCTTCAGCTTTCGAGTGCTTCACCACGAGATTATGAATTACTGGTCGATACCCTAGACAAACAATTCGGACGTTTGGATGGTATTTTGCATAATGCGGGCATTTTAGGCGAACGGACTGAGTTAGCGAATTACCCTGCCGATGTTTGGGATGATGTCATGGCCGTGAATTTACGTGCGCCATTTGTACTCACTCAGGAATTATTGCCGCTTTTGGCAAAATCGGAACATGCTTCAGTCGTGTTTGCCAGTTCAGGTGTAGGTCGTGAAGCACGTGAACGTTGGGGTGCTTATTCGGTGTCTAAAATTGCAATTGAAGCAGTGAGTCAATTATTTGCCAAAGAAAAGATGCATCCGAATATTCGCTACAACTGCATTAACCCAGGCGCGACCCGTACTGCTATGCGCGCCAAAGCCTATCCAAATGAAGATCCAAAAACTTTACCTACACCCGATGCCATCATGCCGGCCTATTTATATTTAATGGGCGATGACAGCTTGCACATGAATGGTCAAAGTATTGATGCACAGGATTAGTCCTGTCGTTTGATTCTAAAAAGGAAGGGCTTGCTTCCTTTTTTATGGACTTAACACCTAGCATATTGCCAATTTTTACGTATTAATTTGCCGTAAAATGGCTAAGCACAAGCATCTTCTAGTATATACCCTGCCTATTTTGGCAGTACAAAGCCTGATTGCTATGCTTCCACATCTCAATTCAACCTCAACGATGCAGAGAGCAACATGACTGAATTAAACAACATCACCGTGACACCCCTTGAAGATGGTATGGTGTCTTTACTGATTGATGGTCAGCCTATTTCTGAAAAATATGGCATGAAGTTTGAAGCCAGCATCGTAGATGACATTCAGGCACTCGATAACGGTCAGAAAATCAAACTGTTTGATCAGTTTGTTTTTTCACATACCGATCTTAATTTTGAACATGCTTACCACTATGTCACAGGCATTGAAAAATTGGACGATGCCTACAAAGTGGTTAAAAACTTTGTTTATCGTATTAAAATTGAAGGGCAACCTGAAATTGAACACGTGATTACCAAACAAGGAGCACCAATGGGTACTGAAGATGTACGCGAATTTATCCATGCACATATTCATAAATCACTGACCGACTACACCGATTTAAACTACGCCTATTAAGCAAAAATCACGGCAACGGCGGCATTAATCGTTTTTCTGGATTGCTTTTATAAAATTAAACGGTTTTACAAATTAACATACATCAACTATGCTTGATGCATCTCCACAACACGCATTAGGTAAATTGTGATGACTGATATTCAACGTAAAACTGCTGTGATTCAAAGTATTGAAAGCTTGCAATTAGGTCAGCATTTAATTGTGGCTTTGAATGATCGTGAAACAGCCGAATGTGTTGCCATCGCTGTGCAATCCTTACAAGGCTTAACTGAACATTGGAACTAAAGCAGACCATAGCAGTACGCTGCTATGGTGATGCCTCATCCTTTCCTTAGCACAACAACAATCATCTAGCCTATTTTGCTGAGCGATACCTGCTAAATTTCGTATTTTGTCGCATAATAGAATCAATACCATGCCGCATCCTGCAGAGTGTATTTAAAAAATTCATGTGCTTTCTTCACAGTTTCTCTGCATTTAACGGTTAAAGTATGAACTGTGATATCAAGACGAGAGAATGAGGGGTTTAAATGAAAAAGATTTTGACAGTTCTGGCAATGTCTTTCAGTGCTTTACTAAGCAGCAATTTTGCAACTGCCGCCCCTCAATTTGATCGCGACTCAGCTGACCATCCTCGTCACCAAGCACACAATAAACGTGAATTTCGTGCCGATGCAGAAGAACGCATGCAAGATAAACGTCGTATGCGTGAAGAACGTGGTGTGAAACGTTTACAACAACATAAATGGCAACCGGGTTATGTCATGCCGCAGCATTATCGTGGCAATGGTTATAAAGTCGATTATCAGGAACATAATTTGCCCCGCCCTGAACGCAAACAGCAATGGTATAAAATCAACCAAGACTACATTTTGGTCGATGTCGAAAACCACCATATTTTGCGTATCGCAGGTTTGTAGACCTCCTGTTACGCGTACACAATGTCTAAATACATAGCCCAAAGTCCACTTTGGGCTTTTTTTATAGAGTGATGTCCCACACTCATCACATTGCTGTGAAATATCCCGCTCGAACTCTCCTTGTTTTCTCCATAAAATTCACAATTCACCTCAATTTCCACCATCGTTTATCTTGAGTATTTGATTAATTTGGACACATCTACCCCATATTTAAAACTGAAGGTAAGTCCCATGAAAAAATTACTCAGCACCTTAGCACTGTCTTTAAGCGCAATCATGGCAACATCGGCTATGGCAGCACCCGACCACCGTTATGATGATCGTCGTCATCAAGCAAGTGTTGGCTACAAACATCAGGACAAGCATTGGGACAATCCACGTCATCCTACACAGTGGGAACAAAAGCGTTATGATCAAAAACGTGTAAATCCAAGTCGTGACTGGCGTGTAGGTCAAAACCTGCCACGTGGATATGACGCGAACCGCTACAAAGTCAGTGATCGTGAAGCACATCGTTTACCTAACACAGGCCGCTATCAGCAGTGGTATAAAGTCAACGGTGACTATGTACTGATTAATGAGCGTACCCAGCGTATTATTCGTATTATTGGCTAAAACCGTTCAGCCTGAGCTGAAAAATAACATATCTCCACAACACCTGAAGTACCATTCAGGTGTTTTTTTATATTTAGACTTCCGCTACAGAATTTTTTGATTAGAATCAAAGACAGCACCATCCACCATTACAGCAGGCCAACGAATGACTCCGACTGAAAACCCGCACAGCACAACCTTGCAATATGTGCATTGGTTTAGACATTCTGCGCCTTATATCAATGCTCACCGCAATAAAACCTTTGTGATTATGTTCGATGGCGAAGCAGTTTTGCATGAAAACTTTCAGCACATTATTCATGATATTGCTCTGCTGCACTCGCTTGGTATTCGACTTATTCTGGTACATGGTGCGCGTCCACAAATTAATCAAAACTTAAAATTCAGCCAAATTGATACGCCATTTCACATGCAACGTCGTGTCACCACTCGTGAGTCTTTATCTTGTGTCATGAATGCTGTTGGTTCAATTCGCTTGCAAATTGAAGCTTTATTGTCGATGGGGCTAGCGAACTCCCCTATGTACGGTGCACGGATTGATGTGGTGTCAGGCAATTTTATTACCGCCAAACCGTATGGTATTCGTGATGGGATCGATTTTCAACTAACAGGTGAAGTCCGTACGGTAGATGCCGACGCTATTCAACGCCATTTAGAAAATCATAATATTGTGTTACTCGGCCCGACAGGTTATTCCACCACGGGTGAAGTATTTAACTTGTTAGCCGAAGAAGTGGCGACTAAAACTGCCATTCAATTAAAAGCCGACAAACTGATTTTCTTAGGCGCGCAGCACGGCTTACAAAATGCCGAAGGTCAATTACAACGTGAAGTTCATCCTCAACATTTAAATCCATATATTGAAGATGCTCAGCGACATCATCCTGAACTGGCTTTACATTTAAATGCAGCCCAAGATGCCTCATTAAACGGCGTACATCGGGTACATCTCATTTCTTATGCCTACGATGGCGCTTTACTCGAAGAACTTTTTACCCGCGATGGCTCAGGCACAATGGTGAGTGATGCGCACTATGAAGAAGTCCGCATGGCTAATATTCAGGATGTGGGCGGTCTGATTCGGCTATTACGCCCTTTAGAAGAAGATGGTGTATTGGTGTATCGCTCACGTGAACGTCTGGAAAATGAAATTGGACAATTTGCAGTGATTGAACGTGACGGCATGATTCTCGCCTGTGCTGCCCTGTACCCAATTCCGACCACAGGTCATGAACTCAAGTCTGCCGAAATTGCCTGTGTCGCGGTACATCCTGCTTATCGTAAATCCAACCGTGGTCGCCAAATTTTGGATTATTTAGAGGATAAAGCCAAAGCCATGGGCATTCAGCAGTTGTTTATTTTGACCACCCGCACCGCACACTGGTTTTTAGAACAGGGGTTTGCACCTGCCAGTGTCGACGATTTACCCGATGCACGTCAGGCTTTATATAACTATCAACGCAACTCAATTGTATGTAAAAAACAGCTCTAAGTAAGATTTACTGGCACATTGAATGACACAGCACAATCAAAACCTTAAGATGTTTCACGTGGAACATGCTGTGAATTAAATCAAATCATCACGACAGTGTAAAGATGATCAAAATTGGCAGCACCCACACCACTGTTTAGTTTTTTTAAATAAAATTGATGCAAGGTAGGAGGAAACTTTACTTTTGTCATTTATATAAGAAATCTGAAAAGCTTATCCATTCAATCAGAAAATACAAAAACAAGATACTCCCCCTCTCTAATCATACTTTTCACGGATTTAATAGCTAAACTACAGAATAAACTCAAAATATTTTAAAAATACATCTTTAAAAGATGCACAAGCCTGATGATTTGCCGTACAATAAATGATTCCCTTTTTTCATTGTTTTAAAATTACGAATGGAACAAAAAAAGAGTACACAAAAACGCCATCAGCTTCTCAATGCTGCACTCGACGTATTTTCGTTATACGGATTTAGCGGCGCGAGTTTGGACGAAATCGCACAAATTGCAGAGATGCATAAATCGAATATTTTCTATTATTATGAAAATAAAGAAGCCTTATATGTTGAAGTGCTGACTACGGTATTGCAAAAATGGCTAGCACCTTTACAAATGCTCGAAGCTGAACTCGAACCTGATGAAGCAATTACCAATTATTTGCTGCAAAAAATTGAGGTTTCACGTACTCAACCGAAAGCATCACGTCTATTTGCATTAGAAGTGATTCAAGGTGCACCACATATTCAGGAAATTTTAAAAGGCCCTCTGAAAAAACTGGTCAAACGCAAAGCTAAAGTCATTACCATGTGGCAAGAGCAAGGCAAACTGTCTAAGCAGATTGATCCTGAATTGCTCATTTTGAATATTTGGGCGATTACCCAAAACTATGCTGACTTTGCAACGCAAATGGAAATGGTAACAGGGAAAACCCTACGCAACCGCAGCATGTTGCAACGTGTCTTGCAACATACAGTTCATATGATGCTTTACGGTATTATGCCGCGTCAGAACGAAGTGGATGCACCACAAGCCGCTGTGGTCACTGCCACACCTGAACAAGAATCACAAGACTAATTACGCAGCACTCAATAGACGCGTACTTTAACCTCAAGACCCTAGTTATGACTAGGGTCTTGGCGTTTTCGGCATACAATATTATTTAAGCCCCTGATACAAAGACAATAATTTTTGTGCACCCAATAACAAGTTTTCTTCCCAATCTAAATGCGCTGTATCATTGGCACCATCGGTAATATATTTAACTGACAATATGCGTACTCGTAATTTTTTACAGACTTTGGCAATCGCATAGCCTTCCATATCGACCAACTGACACGGTACTTTAGGTGTACCCGTTTCAAAGCTATCCCCCGTGCCACAAATGCCACTCGGCAAATGCTCAAAATAGCGTTCCAAATGAATTTCAGCAGGATATTCCTGATCCATTGGCGTAACTCCCACCTGAAAACCCAACGGAGAAACATCCATATCGCGTTGCACAAATTGGCACACCTCCACCAAAGCATGTGCATCAAAATGTGAGCTGCCAGCTGTGCCTAAATTCAATAAAGTTTTACACCCAGTCTTGTGAATCACTTCAAAGGCTTTAAACGCAGCATTGACCTTACCAATACCACTGTAATGCACCTGAATCCCTGCCTGCTCAAACAAACCTTTAGACTCATTCGGCAAAGCCATGATCAATGCAACATCCGACATAAAATACTCAATTAACAGACTTCATGCGTGCCATTAGAAAACAAATTGATCCGAAAGAAAAGCGCCTCTGGTCTCTGCTCAAACAACCTACATAAGATCAGATGGCGCTTTAAACTGAAAGGATTTCAGAGCTCATTTATACTGCTGTTCTAAATATGTTTTTAAGCACGGTGAAAAGAACAAATGACCTTGATAAAAACCCTGTGCCGTCTTGGTTGCGACCAAACTCCATAACAACATCAGTATGGCTGCAAAAGCATAGCCAACGGCATACAGGAAGGCCAAATTGAGTTGTTGGGCTAGAGTTAAGATTGCCAGTGTATATACGCCCAATGGGAAGGTCAGTCCCCACCAACCCAAATTAAATGGTAAGTCCTGTTTGGCATGGTGCAAAGTCGTCAGTACCGCAATCCCCAACCACCACAGCCCAAAACCCAGCAGAATTAAACTGGCCAAAATTCCCGCCTGCTGAAATAACTGACCCAGTTGTACTAAGCCCAAACTCGCCATCAGCGTCGGTGCCTGATGCCCCAAAACCAATAACGCCAAAGCAGCAGTGCCTATCGGCCCCAAAGCCAACCAACTGCTGACCGCCAACTCTTTTTCAGGCAATTTATGTAAGACCAAACGCAACATTAAAATCGTTAAAATTGCAAAGGCGGGTAATACTGAAACACCCCACAACACATAACTACCCAATAAAATCGCAACGGCGTGAGTATCAGCTGCCAAATGCCCCAGTAATAAACCACCACTGCTGGCTGCAACTTCACAGGCCACGATCGGCAATAACCACACCGCGGTCATCTGCTGTAAAGCATGCTCCTGATGTCGATACATGGCAAAAGGAACTGCCCACGCCACCAAGAGCGCTAAGACCACATCGGCATACCAGAGCGTTTGCGCAATCTGTACAGCTGTGTCGCCATAAATAGGCTGACCATACTTTAAAAAGCCATTGAGGATGGTGGCCAGCGCCATCGGAATCGTCCCTAAAAATAGGCTCATGCTTGGATGTTGAAAAATCTGTTTGGCTTCGTGCAGATAAAATGCCCAACGTAAGCCATATAGCACACTAAAAAGTACGAACAATAAAATATTGAAATACCACAGCCCTGTGCCGAGTTGCCATGTGAGTGCCTTTATCATCGGAAACTCTGATACAATTAACGCCACAACACCTGTTCCCATACTGACAGTGAACCAGTTGGGGGTGAATTGACGAATGATATTGTGGCGCTGTCCAAGTTGTGTAAATGGTTTTTGCATGAGTTCGGCCTCATTTAAAATCTACATTTATACTAATCAAATCTATAAATAAGAAAAATTGATTAATTTATATTAAATAAATAAGTAAAATTGATATAAGTATACTTTGCACTAAATTTTTCGTTGTCAAAAAACAACCACAAGACGAATGCCCAAGAATATGGCAATATATAAGCCGTTCTTAATTCCAAGCACTTGATTTGCCCATGAAGCTGCTCCGTCTAAATGCTTTGCCCTCAAATACCCAATTAGAAAAAACCGCTGTCACCATCGGTAATTTTGACGGGGTGCATTTGGGTCATCAAGCCATGATTCATCAGCTCAAAGCCGTTGCAAAACAACAAAATCTAAAAACTGTGGTGATGATTTTTGAGCCTCAACCACTTGAATTCTTTAAAGGTTATGATGCTCCACCGCGTATTTCATCATTGCGGGAAAAAGTCGAATATCTGACCGAATTGGGGGTCGACTACATTGCAGTTGCGAAATTTGACAGTCATTTCCGTAGTTTAACTGCCGAAGCCTTTGCAAAACTTTTAAAAAACACCCTGAATGCCTCGCATTTGGTCTTGGGCGATGACTTCCATTTTGGTAAAAACCGCCAAGGCAATAGTGAGTTTTTGCGCAACTATGGCTTTCAGGTCACCAATTTAAACACCATTGAACTAAATGGTGAGCGTGTTAGCTCAACTCGTATTCGTCAAACTTTACAAGCTGGTGATTTGGCACTCGCAGCCAAACTGCTTGGACGCCCATATAGCATTACAGGGCGCGTCCAATATGGCGATCAAATTGGTCGCACACTTGATTTTCCAACCATTAATGTACGCTTAAACCGCCATAAACCCTGCTTAAATGGCATTTATGGCGTTGAAGTGGTCTGTGAAACCACCGCTTTAAGCGAAAAAGTCAAACACGATCATCCTCACAAAACGGGTGTTGCAGGCTACAGCCCGAACAGTCTGTTTGGTGCAGGGCATGTAGGTACGCGCCCAGCCATTCAACAAGTACAGCCCGAATGGCGATTAGAAGTACATTTCCCCAATGTTTCTGCTAATCTGTATGGCTTATTAATGCGGGTCACATTTTTAAACTATTTACATAGCGAAAAAAATTACCCTTCGCTTGAAGCACTCAAAGCGGGAATTGATGATGATGTTGAAAAACTTCTTGAATTTCGACAAGATCATCCAAATTTCCCTTTTTAATTTACCCTAAATATTTAATGTAAAACGCGTCAGTCCATGGGCTGATTCAACTGGAAGACAACTTGCATGAGCGATAAGCAAACTCCTGAAAATGCAGTGGATTATAAAGCCACGCTAAACCTCCCAGGTACTGAATTTGCAATGAAAGCAAATCTCGCAGTACGTGAAGCGAAATGGTTAGAAGAGTGGTATGCCGACAACATTTATCAGCAGATTCGTGCATCGCGTATTGGCAAGAAAAAATATGTGCTTCACGATGGCCCTCCGTATGCCAATGGTCAAATTCACTTGGGTCACGCGGTCAATAAAGTCCTGAAAGACATTATTATTAAAAGCCGTGTCATGGATGGTTTTGACGCACCCTACGTTCCAGGTTGGGACTGTCACGGTTTACCGATTGAACTTAAAGTAGAAGAAAAAGTAGGTAAGGTGGGCGTAAAAGTCGATGCTTCGGCTTTTCGTAAAGCCTGCCGCGAATATGCTTACACCCAAGTCGAATTACAGAAAAAAGACTTCGTGCGTATGGGCGTATTTGGTGATTGGGACAACCCTTACCTCACCATGAACTTCAAGCAAGAAGCCGACATCGTGCGTTCATTGGGTGCAATTGCCAAAGCAGGTCATATTGAACCAGGTCTTAAACCTGTAAACTGGTGTTTGGACTGTGGTTCTGCTTTGGCAGAAGCCGAAGTTGAATATGAAGATAAAAAATCCGATGCAATTGATGTCGGTTTTGCTGTGGTCGATTTAGCCGATTTATCTGCACGCTTGGGTGTGCAAATGAATGATGCTACTGACATTGTAATTTGGACGACCACACCGTGGACTTTGCCTGCGAACCAAGCCGTTGCATTGCATGCCGAAATTAAATACCAATTGGTGAAAGCACGTGCTGATGACAAAGCACCACAAAACTTTATTTTGGCCAAAGAATTGGTACAGTCAGCGACTGAACGCTATGGTTTTGGCAGCTATGAAGTGCTAGCTGATTTTACAGGTGACAAACTCGAAAACCTGATCTTGCAACATCCACTGATTCAAACACGCCAAGTGCCTGTAATTTTAGGTGAACACGTGACCGCAACAAGCGGTACAGGTGCAGTACATACCGCACCTGGACACGGTGTGGACGACTATAAAGTTGGCTTACAATACAACCTAAAAGTTGACAATCCTGTCGGTGGCAATGGCGTTTATTTACCGACAGCACCAATCTTTGCAGGCGAACACATCTACAAAGCCAATCCACAAATTATTGCGACTTTGGCAGAAAACAATAAGCTTTGGGCACATCACCCAATCAAACACAGCTATCCACACTGCTGGCGCCATAAAACTCCAATTATTTTCCGTGCGACACCACAATGGTTTATCAGCATGGATGCCAAAGGTTTACGTCAAGGCGCACTGAATGCGATTGAAAATGACATCAGCTTCGTACCAGATTGGGGTAAAAACCGTATCCAAGCGATGATTGAAGGTCGTCCAGACTGGTGTATATCACGTCAACGTACATGGGGGGTACCAATTCCATTCTTCGTGCATAAAGACACCAATGAATTGCACCCTCGCACCCCTGAATTGATTGAAGACGTTGCAAAACTGATCGAACAAGAAGGGATTGATGGTTGGTATAACCGTGAAGCTAAAGACTTCATTGGTGATGATGCCGAGCACTACAATGCAGTGCGCGATACCTTAGACGTTTGGTTCGACTCAGGTACGACTCATTATGCAGTTCTACGTGAGCGTGAAGAGTTGCAAGACCCAGCCGATTTATATCTTGAAGGTTCAGACCAACACCGTGGTTGGTTCCAATCTTCATTACTCACCTCGATTGCAATCAATGAGCGCGCACCATACAAAGGCTTGTTAACACACGGCTTTGTGGTCGATGAAAAAGGTCGCAAAATGTCGAAATCGTTGGGTAACATCATTACCCCACAAGACATTATTAAAGACATGGGTGCAGACGGTTTACGCTTTTGGATTGCATCTGCAGATTATCGCTATGAAATGACGGCAGGTAAGGAAATCTTTAGCCGTGCATCAGACGGTTATCGTCGTATCCGTAATACCTTGCGTTTCTTGTTGGCCAACTTAAATGGTTTTAAACCATCGACAGATGCGCTTCCTGTAGATCAATTGATTGCTTTAGATCAATACATCCTACAACGTGCCGCAGAAGTACAGAAAACCATTCAGCAAGCCTATGAAGATATGAACTTCCATATCGTAACCAGTGCGCTGACTAACTTCTGTATTAATGACTTGGGTGGTTTCTACCTCGACATCATCAAAGACCGTCAGTACACCACCAAAGCGGACTCGCAAGCACGTCATTCTGCACAAACCGCTTTGTATCACTTGGTTCAGGCTTTTGTTCGTTGGATGGCACCAATCTTAAGCTTTACAGCACAAGAAGCATGGCCGCTCATTCCTGAGCAATCAGAAAAGTACGTGTTCACAGCAGAGTGGTATGACATTCCAGTGGCTTCTGAAGCCAACATCCTGGCAGAAGCGGAATGGCAAACCCTGATAGCAGTTAAATCTGCTGTCAATAAGTTCATCGAAGCTGCGCGTACAGCCAAAACAGTTGGTTCTAACCTGTCTGCCAAAGTTGAACTTTGGGCCAATGACGAACTCAAAGCCGTATTGGATAAACTAGGCGATGAGCTACGTTTTGTCCTGATTACTTCACAAGTGATTGTAAATGACTTTGATGCTGCACAAGGTGAAGCCTCTGATTTAGATGGCTTGAACGTGAAAGTTTCTGCAGCAGATGGCGAAAAATGCGTACGTTGCTGGCATGTACTTCCTGATGTGAATACACATTCTGCACATCCAGGCTTATGCTCACGTTGTATTATCAACCTTCCAACAGGTCAAGGCGAAGAGAGAAAATATGCCTAATTCACAACACAAAAAGGGCTTATTCCAGTTTTATCCGCACAATTTATGGTGGATTGGCTTGTCCATTGTCGCGATTATTCTGGATCAATGGACCAAATGGATTGCAGTATCGCATCTGAATTACGCAGATCCTGTGCCTGTATTGCCCTTTTTGAATTGGACTTTACTGCATAACTATGGCGCTGCCTTTAGTTTCTTGTCCGATGCAGGTGGATGGCAACGTTATTTCTTTACCTCATTGGCAGGTTTAGTGTCTGTAATTTTTGTATTTTGGCTGATGCGTATGCCAAAAAATGTCATCGTACTGCCTTTGGCGATTGCCTTGATTTTAGGCGGTGCGATTGGGAATTTAATTGATCGGGTCAGCCTTGGCTACGTGGTCGATTTTATTCACGTGTACTACAACAACAGCCACTTCCCTGCCTTTAATATTGCAGACAGTGCCATCACGCTTGGCACCATTCTGCTGTTAATTGATACCTTTTTCCTAGAAAAACACCGAATTGAACGAGCGCAGGCGCAACATGACTGAAATTATTAATCCAAATGATGAAACTCGTATTGAAGATGGCTCAAAAGTCGAGTTGCACTTTTCTGTCGCCATTGAAAATGGTGTAGAAATTGACAACACCCGTAGCCGCGCTGAACCTGTGAGTTTGGTCATGGGTGATGGCAGCCTATTACCTGGTTTTGAAAAGTCATTATTTGGTTTACGTGCAGGTGACCGCCGTACCGTGAGTCTTCCACCTGAAGAAGCATTTGGTCCATGGAATTCTGAAAACGTACAAACTTTTGATACGGTTAAATTTGAGCAACGTCCAGTTGAAGGACACATGATTGAGTTTGAAGATAAAGCCAAACAAAGCCTCTATGGCGTGGTGAAATCGGTCAATGATGATGTGACCGAAGTAGACTTTAACCATCCTTTAGCAGGTAAAAATATTACCTTTGAAGTTGAAATTTTTAGAGTCACCCCTGCAGGACAACAAGGTATTAAATTGATGTAATCAATTTGCATACTAGCTGCATCTTTCTGCTGTTCAAATCCCCCAAGTACAAGAAAATGGACTTGGGGTTTTTTATTGAATAAGACAATTATTAAATACAATCAATCATTCAAAACTCAATAAGTCCAGTTTATTGATATTCGTTTCACCGATATCTCGTTGTACGTTTTAGCTTACATGCATTGCAGAAAATTGATGCTAGGCAAAAATCACCTTTCATTTTATATTTAACACATACAGAAACAGGATGGTAAGCGTCCGCTGAACACACCTTATGAATTCATCCTATAAGCCTTAATTTAGTCCCCACTTAAAAACAAGTGGGGACTAAAATTTATGACTACAAATAATCAGACATCCATCGCATCTCTTGCGAAAAAACGAAGAACATACAGTGCTGAATTTAAACAGCAGATCGTTCAGGCTTGTAAAGCACCGGACGTTTCAATTGCTTCGGTCGCTTTGCAACATGGATTGAATACAAATCTTGTATCCAAATGGATTCGCTTAATTGATGCTAAGCCAGGGAATGATCGCTCACCACTACCGAATAAACCTGCATTTATTGCCTTATCTTGCTCTGCACCATTAGATCCTACTCCTACTGACATGTTAACGGTTCAAATTACTTTACCCCACTCAAAAGCAGAAATTGGCTTGAAATGGCAAGTATCAGAAATATCTGCTTTAGCAGAATTACTCAAGGCACTTGCAACATGATCCGCATTGATGAAATCTGGCTTTCTACCCAACCTCTGGATATGCGAGCAGGGATGGATACTATCATGGCTCAGGTGGTGAGAGCCTTTGGCTACATCAAACCGCATTGCGCCTACCTGTTCTGTAATAAACGTGGTCATCGTATGAAAGTGTTGGTACATGATGGACTGGGCATCTGGCTGTGTGCCCGGCGTTTGGAACAGGGTAAATTTCACTGGGCTCAAGTTCACCAAGGTGAAACCGTGGCCCTCAGCCCGGAACAGTTACAGGCATTAATCCAAGGTTT
>NZ_NOZT01000041.1:0-33733 GCF_002412355.1 Acinetobacter sp. YT-02 | reverse complement strand
CTGATTTGAATGCCATTTGATTTCAATACATCAATAAATGCATCACTGGTGAACTGACTGCCTTGGTCTGTATTAAATATTTCAGGTGATCCATATTTTTCAATCGCTTCATTTAAAACCGAAATACAAAAATCCACCTCCATACTAATCGATACCCTATGCGCAAGTACCTTGCGGCTATGCCAATCAATCACAGCACATAAATAAACAAAGCCTTTTGCCATAGGGATATACGTTATATCCGTAGACCACACTTGATTACTGCGCTGAATAGCCAATCCTTTGAGCAGATATGGATATTTACGGTGAGCTTGATTAGCCTGGCTTAAATTTGGTTTGCAATATAACGCCTGAATACCCATTTTCTTCATTAAAGTACGTGTATGACGTCGTCCTATATGATGCCCTTGACGATTCAACAAATCACGCATCATACGACTGCCTGCAAAAGGATATTGCATATGTAATTCATCAATACATCGCATCAGCTTCAGATCTGATGAGCTAACAGGTTTTGGGCGATAATAATAACAACCACGGGAGACTTTCAGCAGCTTAGCTTGCTTAGATACTGAAATCTGAGAAGAAGACCGTACCTCCCCCAGAACACGGGAGGTACGGTCTTTTTGCTTCAGCACCGGTGACGCTTCACGCCGAATCGCGATACCGAAGCGGCTGCCCCGCAAATGTGCTGCTTAGACGCGGCATCGGGCGATACCCGCAATCTCCACCACAAGCCCCGGGATAGCCAGCCCCGCCACACCAAGCGCGGTCCACGCGGGATACGGCTCCTTGACGAAGGTATCCTTCACCTGCGGAAACCACTCCAGCATCGAATCCACTCCGATATGGTGACTTGTGAGCGACACGAGATCAGTGAAGTCGAGCCCAGCTGCGTGTAACACCTCGCGCATTCCCTCAAAAGCCAGTCTCGCCTGCTCCGCGGGTTCCTCGGGTGCCTCCCCGTGTTCGTCGAGGCCGATTTGCCCTGAGATGAACAGGAAGCCACCCGCCTCATAGGCGGGCGAGTAGTGATAGTCCGTGTACAACTCCCTCATTGACTCCGGGATGATCGGCTGCCCGACTGCGAGCGAATTGGCCATTGTTTTCTCCTTAGTTTTTCTGGCCCGGGCTTAGCCCAGACGCGCGATGATGTCGGTTGCCGCGATCTTGCCGGCGCGAAGTGCGCCCTCGATATAGCCAGACCACATCGGCGCTGCTTCCGTACCTGCGAAGTGGATCCTGCCCGCTGATCCCCGCAACGCGGAACCGGAGCTGCTCAACAATCCGGTGGGCATGAAGGTGACGGGTGCGCCGCCGGTCCATGGCTGCTCGGTCCAGTCAGTCTCGTGGTAGTACACCGTGTCTCTTGCCTTCTCTCCGATATTGGTCACGAGCATGTCAATAAACCGGGCTTCGCGCTCTTCCGGCGTAAATGAGTGCCATAAATCCAGGTGCTTGCCCCCGATGAAGCCCACAATCGTTGCGAGGGAGTCGGAGGGCTTACTCCCGTCAAACACCCAGAAGGCAAGATCTCCACAGACAAACGCGGCGCCTGAAAGGTTCTCCTCCTGCCAGAACGCGTCTCGATAGCGAACCTGAATTTTCGCGAGTCGCCCCATCGGCGCGCGCGCCTGCAACTGTGCACGCTTCGCGGGGAGGGGCTGATCGAAGATCATTCGTGACGCGTCGCTCGGTGGGGTCGCCAAGATCACGTACTTTGCGGTGAGTCTGCGGTCGCCAGAGGAAACCACTACGCCAGAATCCTGCTGCTCAATGCTCGTCACCGGCCAGTTCAGGTGCAAGTTGTCACCGAGTCGGTCTGCGATGAGCTCCGTGACCTGCCCCATGCCACCAACAAACCAAGCGATCTGTGCGCCACTTCGCGTACCAATGAGCGATTCAATGCCCTCGCCCTGATGCACGAAGTATGCCCAGTACGCCATCGAAACCTCAGTGGTGTTCGCGCCGTTGAGGATGTTGACCATCACCTCGTGAATCATTCGAACCTCGTCGCTCGAAACGTTTTCATCGAGCCACTGCGCGACGGTCATGCCGTCCAGCGCTTCCACCGCTGGCGAAGCCCACGGTGCTTCCCAGCCCAGACGGGCACCCGCCTCGTCAAGCAATTCAAACGACCTCGTGAGTTCAGCGGTCCAACTCGCCGATGCCGGGGCTTGATCTTCTTCTCCGACGGTAACCTGGCCGTTGAAGACGAAGATGTCATTGCCCGGCTTGATCGAGGAGACGGTCTCGAGCCCGAGTTCCTCGCCCAGTTCGGGCAGGAGCACATGTGTCTCGCCGATCCACTGACCGCCAAAATCGATGGGCCCTCCCTGGGCCTCTGTTTTACTGGACCAGGTACGCCCGCCGACACGGTCCTTGGCCTCAACGAGCTTGACGCTGATCCCGCGATCGTGCAGCAGCTTTGCTGCATACGAACCCGACGGCCCGGCACCGACAACAATTACGTCGGCATCATAGGATGCCGATTCTCGGTTGTCATTGACACTCATGGTTCTCTCCTTATTACTCTTCTCATGGTTCTCTCCTTATTACTCTTATTGACGGATATGAAATTCAACCGCATGAGGCCAAGTATGGCACGAACGGATAGGAAATTCAACCGCATGAGGCCAAGTATAGCACGAACGGATAGGAAATTCAACCGCATGAGGCCAAGTATGGCACGAACGGATAGGAAATTCAACCGCATGAGGCCAAGTATGGCACGAGTTTTGGGCCTCGAAACACGTTCGGCCAAGGAAGGTTGAGCGCTCGCTTGCCGCTCAATGGCAAGAGCTTGGGAGGCAGTATGCATTTGGGCCTGGCGCGCGCGCAGCTGCTTCCCCGCAGCGATGGATACCGCCGCTTCACTGGGTCACCAATTGACGCGCTGGTCTACCTCGTCGGGTTGAGCTGCCAGATCCCAATCCGGCTCGCCTTGCGCACCATCATCCACCGGCGCGTCGCAGCCCTCCCACAGCGGTGGCCCGCGTGCCGGGGTGATGTGCGGGGGGGCAGACTCCACCCCGATGTGGTTCAGGATGTGGCGGATTTCGGCGCTGTGGGTGATGAAGGCAATGATGCGCATCTGCCCACCGCACATGGGGCACAGCAGCGGAAATGCCTCGTAGATGCGGGCAATCAGCACCGCCCACAAGTAATGCGCCGCTCGCTTCGGGCGTGCTTCAGGTTCGGGTGTGGGTGTGGCCGCGTTGCCCGGCGCCGCCACCCCAGGTACGCCCGCGCCAGGTTGTGCAGTCTCCACCGTGGCTGGTTGCGACGCAGCAGGCTGAGCCAGCGCCGTTACCGCCGCTCTCAGCGGCGAGTTTGGTGCCAGCACACCAAAGTAGCGGTGCCGGTGGGTGCGTGGCGGTGGCACCAGCGCGGCGATGCGGTCGATCAGTTCCAGCGGTGTGAGGTGCAGCTCATCTGCCTTGGCACCACGCTTGTCACTGGTGGGCTCGCTGCGCTGTTTGGCACAGCGGTACACCAGTTTGCTTCCCTCTTTGCGTAGGCGCTCCATGGAAAACGGTGGACGCGCGCAATAGCGCAGCAGCCGCTCCAGCGCAGCGCGGTCGTGGGCTTCGATGCAGACACCGGCGTCCACCGAGAAGCCGCTGTGTTTGTAGCCCAGCATGTCTTTGGCGTCACAGTTCTCCAGCAGGCCCCGAGCAACGAAGGCGCGCAGGATGCGTTTTTGCAGTGTGGTCTGCACTGGGGCCACGGTAGCCGCATCGATGCCGGTGGCCGCGTGAAAGATGACACCCGGCGATGAGATTCGAGGGGTCGCATCAGCATCGCCCTCGCCCTCCACTTCCTCAAACACCCCGTCCACCACACAAACGTGGAAGTGGACGTGTTCATTGAGGCTGGAGCCGAATCGGTGAATGAAGGCGATGGCACCGATGTGCAGGCCTGCCTTGTCCATATGGGCCGCACCGGGGCTGTGGGTCTGCAGAGTTTGTGCGATCACCCGCAGAAAGATGCGCAGCACCATGCTCAGCACCGCTCCGTCGCGTTGCATGAAGTACCGCAACCTCTTGGGCACGGAGAGCACCCACTGGCGCACCGGCAGGCGGGGGAAAACGTGGTCGCTCAGGTGTGCCGCCGTCTCCACCATCCGCCGCGTGGTGCACGAGGGGCAGACTCCCCGGCCTTTGCAGGAGAAGGCTACAAAGTAGTCGTGCCCACAGTCGCCGCAGCGAGCGCGGGCAAAGCCATGGGCAAAGATGCCGCACTCAAGATACTTGGCAAACGCTTTGCGCACGAAGGGCTTGGGGGTGTGGTGGTCGCCCTGGCCGTCGAACTGACCCGCGCTGGCCAACTCTAGCCAGGTCTCGTAGTGCTCGGCTACCATTTGGTAGAGCAGCGTGCGTTCGGGGTGGCGTGGGTTGTAGAGCTTGGGCTTGGAAGTGGCTGACATGAATACTGTACAAATGCACAGTATTCTGCGGCGATTGTTTGGGTACGCAAAGCACAAGGCCCGAACCGTCGCCAGTTCGGGCCTTGTCAGGGTAGCTTGGCTGCGGACTTACTTGCGCGCAGGCGGCACATCCGTGCAGCTGCCATGCGCCACTTCCGCCGCCATGCCGATGCTCTCGCCCAGCGTCGGATGCGGGTGGATGGTCTTGCCGATGTCGACAGCGTCCGCACCCATCTCGATGGCCAGGGCGATCTCGCCGATCATGTCGCCCGCATGCGTGCCGACCATGCCGCCGCCCAGGATCTTGCCGTGGCCCCGGCCAGCATGGCCGTCTCCTGATCCTGCTTCGGGGCTGTCGTCGAACAGCAGCTTGGTGACGCCTTCGTCGCGGCCGTTGGCAATGGCGCGGCCCGAGGCCGCCCAGGGGAACAGGCCCTTCTTGACCTTGATGCCCTGCTGCTTGGCCTGGTCTTCGGTCAGGCCCACCCAGGCCACTTCGGGGTCGGTGTAGGCCACGCTGGGGATCACGCGGGCGTTGAAGGCGGCGCTGGCCAGTTCCTTGTTGCCCTGCAATTCGCCGGCGATCACTTCCGCCGCCACATGCGCCTCGTGCACCGCCTTGTGCGCCAGCATGGGCTGGCCCACGATGTCGCCGATGGCGAAGATGTGCGGCACATTGGTGCGCATCTGGATGTCCACGTTGGGGTCTCCTCGTTTTCAGTGCAATAAGTGACGGTACGAAAAGCTAGCACTGGCGCGGAGGTGGTGTTGGTAGATCGTTGATTTCATTGACTTTCCTGTTCACTTTCAAATCTGCGATTCGTGGCGTCAAACCGTGGTCGGTTTCATCCATTGGTGCCAGTTATCGATGCATTTGGCCGCGAAGGCAGGATTTGGTCAGCATAGCGGTCAACCGGGAAGCGAAACACACCCCGCAAGTTGATGCTCTCCAGCCTGGTGGGCGCAATCTTCTCGATCAGTTCCGGTGGAATGACCTGGCGGCGGTTCGACCAGCGATCCAGGACCGCCTGCATCTGTGAGGTATTCCACGCCATCACGATGTTGGCCATCAGGCTCAACGCATCGGCCACAGCCTGCATTTCATCGACACGTTTGGCCTGCGCCGGGCTGATCCGGCCGGTATAAATGGCGCGCTTGAGGGCGTTAACAGCCTCGCCCCGATTGAGCACCCGGCGCAACTCGTTCCTGAAAGCGTCCTTGACAAAGTAGTCAGCCAAAAACGCCGTACGCAGCAACCGCCCCAATTGCACGCCAGCCTCATAGATTGGATCGCCCTGGGCGGCAGAACCGAACCGCGCAAGAGCTGCCACCGCACTGGCATGTCCGCTCATGACCGAGGCTGCCAGGTGCACCAGACTATCCCAATGCTTTTCGATCAAAGCGACGTCGACATTGGCTTCGCACACCGCAGCGATTTCTGCGGGCACTTTGGTGCCGCGTGGCACAAAGAGGTGGCGCTGTTTGAGTTCCTTCAACCGCGGGCAAAGATCAAAACCAAGCAAACGGGCATGTGACATGGCAAAGTCGGTGTAGCCATGGGTATCCACAGCAAGCTGGCTGGTCTCCAGCTTTTCTTGGCGGATGACACCTTCAATGGCCACGCCCGCCTGGCGCTCATTGAGCACAAAGGGCTGCGCATGGAAGATGCCCCACCGGTCTTTTACATGGGAGTAGATTCCAATGGAAGGTGTGTTGCGCCGAGGATCAAGCCGGGCTTGCCACACCCGTTTGGTGGTCTCCATGCTCATCATGTCAGAAGATGCCAAATCGGACCGCCCCCAGGTGGCGGCAATCGGGTGTCGCTGCATGAATTCCAGCACAGCCTGGCAGGCCTGGCTCAGACGCCGTTCGTCCCGCGCCCAGCGCATGGCCTGGCGAATGCTGGTGGCAGACAATTGCGGAATCATGCGCGCGCATTCGACCGCAGTCAGACTGGTGCCGTGGGCCATGATGCCGGCATAGACCATCAGCAGCTCGTCGGTAGAGCGCGGCTCACGTCCGAGCATGATCCAGCTAAAGCGCACCTGGGCGTCAACGGCCAGAATCACTTCCGGCAATTGAACCTCACCGATGCGGTGATCCAAAGCCGCGCGCAGCTTGGTCACTTCTGGGTCTTCGTCCTCTGCGGGCAATGGCGACAAATGGAGTTCATCATCCACGCGCAGTACGCCACTGCGGGCTGCAGCGGCCACCGCATCGACACCGGCAGTTACTCTGGCCAGCAAAGGCTTCAAGAAAGTGGCAGCCTTGCTGGGTAACGATAGACGGGCATAGTGTTTCTTGGACTCTGCCTGCCAACGCTCGTCCGTGTAACACTAAATATAAAAAAAGTGGAAGAATAATTTACTAAGTTATTGTTTTTATGTTTATGCTTGTTTTATATGTGTATGAGAATAACTTCTGATTACTAGTTTTTACCTGAAATATACCGATTGAAAGATTCTGATATGTGCTGAAAAAACAGGAGGTTTTAAATTGGTAAACTATACATACTCATCATGATTTTAAGCAGCCATTGAAGAAGAAGTTGATCAAGGTATTGGAGAATCCTCGCATTCCCAAAAACAAGCTGTCAGGACATCCTAATCGCTACAAGATCAAAATTCGCAGCATTAGTTATCGTTTGGTTTATGAAGTCATTGATGATGAAGTAGTTGTCCTCGTGATTGCTGTAGGCAGACGTGAAAACAATGCTGTCTATGATGATGCCAACTCTCGTCATTCATAAATGATGTAATGCCCATAAGCTGATAGTGTCTATGAAAACACTCAAAGTAGGTAAGTTTCAGTAACATACTCATCTTATTCGGTAACGACAGTCAGTTTCCTGTCCGAGCTGAACCTAGTATGAACCGTACCGGGTTTGTCGGAGACCATTTTTCTTGAGAGAATGTCCCGATGACAAAACCAAAATATACTCCTGAAATCAGAGACAGAGCGGTTCAATTATTGATTGAATCCGAAAAAGATTATCCTTCTACTTGGGCTGCAATCACAGCAATTGCACCTAAAATTGGTTGTACCCCTGAAACACTACGTTCCTGGCATCAAAAATATTTGGATCAACAAAATCCAGTTAAAGTACAGCAGCTTTCAGATCAAGAACGTATTAAACAGCTCGAACGTGAAAATAAAGAGCTGCAACGTGCCAATGAAATTCTACGCAAAGCAGCCGCTTTTTTCGCCCAGGCGGAGCTCGACCGCCCACACAAATAATGATGGATTTTATCCATAATAATAAAGAGCCGTACGGAGTCGAGGCGATTTGTAGGATTTTACCTATCGCACCTTCAACTTATTACCGGACTCTAGATCTCTGCGATGAGAAGCATTGCTTCGCAAGGGAACATCGAGCGAAACGAGATCTACATGATCAACATCATGCTGAACAGATTAAACGTATTTGGAAAGAAAGTTCAGGTCGTTATGGTGTGCGCAAAGTCTGGCAAAAACTAAGACACGAAGGCTATGTTATTGCACGTTGTACAGTTGCTCGATTGATGCAACAGCTAGGTATACAAGGTGTTTGGCGTGGTAAGAATAAACAAACAACGCGTAGCCGAGATGATCAAAAATCAGCAGATGATTTAGTAAAACGCAATTTTAAAGCTGATCATCCTGATCACTTGTGGGTGGCCGACTTCACGTATATTCAAACCAATTCAGGCTGGGTCTATACCGCATTTATTATTGATGTGTTCTCACGAGCAATTGTTGGATGGAAAGTATCAACACGGATGAATACCGACATGGTGCTCGCTGCACTTGAGCAGGCATTGCATGATCGAGGAATGCCAAATAACGTGATTCATCATAGTGACAGAGGCGTACAGTATCTTTCAATTCGCTATACCAACCGTTTAGAAGCAGCGAATTTACGAGCATCAGTCGGCACTACGGGGGATTCATACGATAATGCATTGGCTGAAACAGTGAATGGGTTGTACAAAACAGAGGTGATTGAATATTTAAAAGCAGATTGGCGTGGTTTGGGTGATATACAACTTGCCACATTAAATTTGGTAGATTGGTTCAATAAAGAACGTATACATAGTTCACATAGGTTATGTATCACCTTTTGATTTTGAAGCGATGTACTATGATAAAATTAACCCGTTAGGTCAGGTGGCCTAACTTAAACAAAAAGTCTCCGACAAACCCGGTACGGTTCATTTTATATACTCTAGGACTTACGCACTATCATTTATAGATTCTCTGGGCTTTGTTGCACAAAGATTTGAAAGGCAAAGTACCCCTAATTGAGCCAAATTTCCTGATCCACCTCTCTTTTAGAAAAACGTATCTGCCGATACATTAAACCGCTCAGACAATGCCTTAATATGACGAATATTCAGTTGGCGTTTACCACTTAAAATCTCAGAAATCACTGATGGTGTTGCAACCTCTGTTAAGTCAGACTGACCTAAACCATGTTGCTCCATCAAAAAAGCCAAAGCAGCACGACCGTCCCCTTTAGGCATAGGAAGATGCTCATTTTCATAATCAGAAACCAAATCACCAAGCTGATGAGTAAGCCCCATTAAAGGATGGGACTCGTCATCACCAACAGTATCTAAAAGTTCATCTAAAGCTTCAACAAGTGTATGAAAGTCGTCTTCATTTTCTGGCTTGCTGAGCAATGGTGCAACGTAGTGCCAGTGGTCTACGGCCTGTTTAATCATCGCGTTCATACTAACCTTCCTTCCAATGACCTTTGTCATATTCTTTATGGTACAAGACATCACGGATATACACACGTTTTGCTTGATACATCACGACTGCAATAAGTCGGATCTTGTTCCCGCCAATATCGAATACATGGAACTTTCCAACTTTATCGACCTCTGGAAAGAGATGTTTCATCTCAGCAAAATCTTTCGGATCGTTTGCCTTTATGGTTCGATACCAACCATCTAATGCCGTTTCAGCCTGTGGCCACTTTTGCATTGCTTCTATAATTCGAGTGTGGGTGATCACATGCATAACATTTTATCGCATTTTGCAATATTGAATGGCTAGGATGAATAAAGCGCCACACGGAGCTTTATTCATTATCAAAATGCACTTAATCTGATGATCTTAAAAAATAAACCTTTTAGCATTTCATGCGCAATAAGGCTGATACCATTAGCACAACAAAAATGAGTTCCACTCTAGTTAACATCTTAGTTCCATTTACTTTTCACTTAATTTATATAGCCGTTAAGTCGTAGCATTAATGAAATAACATGACATGGAAAATAATCAAAAAAGATAGAATCTAGATTTTTGTTACATTTACTATCCGCATACTTTAACAGCAGCTTTGAGTGTTTCACTTAACCTTTAAATTTTTTTAAAATTAAATATATTTACATATACGTTCTAAAATTTGATAGAATTTAGTAAAACTTTAGATTCTAAGTGTAAATAATGAGAAGCGCTAATATTCGACGTGATGGCTACTTAAAATTTCTGAATACATGGCAAGACCGTGATGTCATTAAAGTACTTTCAGGTGTGCGTCGCTCTGGAAAATCCACCTTATTGGCGATGTTTCAACAAGACCTAAAAGCACAGGGGGTACAAGCCGAAAACATCATTGCCATCAACTTCGAATTTATGGAATTTGAAGAACTCACCGATTACCGTAAACTACATGATTATGTATTGTCCAAAGTTGATAAAAGTAAAAAAAACTATGTTTTTTTAGATGAAATACAACATGTTACAAATTTTGAGAAAGTAGTCGACTCTTTATATGTTCGGGATTATATCGATTTATATATTACAGGCTCAAATGCATTCTTTCTAAGTGGAGAACTTGCGACTTTACTTACAGGACGCTATATCGAGCAACATGTTCTACCTCTGTCATTCCAAGAATTTAAACAGTGGCATATTGAAAATAATCCGATCATCCAACAATTATCCAATCGTGATTTGTATGCCATGTATACGCGCAGTAGTTTCCCTTATACGCTTGCCATGACTAGCCAGCAGGAAACTTATGATTACTTGCAAGCGGTCTATGCCAGTGTAATGTTTAAAGATGTTATTCCCCGTTTGAATACTGCCGATATTAATTCTCTCGAGCGTGTCGCAAGATATTTGGCAAGCGTGACAGGCTCACCTATTTCCATCAATAAAATTAAAAATACCTTTGTTTCAAGTGGGGTTAAAATTTCATTTGAAACAGTGAAACGCTATATTCAGGGCTTACAGGACAGTTTGTTATTTTATAGTGCCGCACAATTTAAAGTACGCGGGCGTGAGTTATTACAATCCTCTGAAAAATACTATTTAGTTGATGTCGGATTGCGCCGGATTATGTTGCCTGATGCTAATGCTGATCAAGGTCATATCTTAGAAAATGTGATTTATCTTGAGCTTGTCAGACGAGGTTATACGGTCTATGTAGGGCGGGTTGATGAATATGAAATTGATTTTGTTGCTGTCGATACTTTACAGAATTTAACTTATTATCAGGTGGCATTAGAAACGCTCAATGAGGAGACACTCAGCCGAGAGTTACGTCCATTACAGAAAATTTCTGATTCGTATCCCAAATATTTACTTACCTTAGACACCATAGGGACTGAAGCCAATTATAATGGTATTGTAAAAATGAACGCTCTTGATTGGTTGCTGTCTGAAAATAAATAAAGTGGAGTGTAGGCATCGACAATCCAATTTCTCGATCAAAGCCCAAGGCCTTTTCAGCATTAACCAAAAATTTGCTTAAGCATAATTTTCTAGTGGGTAATCATAACTTTTGCCCCATTTGTGATGGATTAATCTATCTCGATTCTACTGAATCGGATCATAGGATTACCAAAGCCGCAGGTGGGCAAGGTGTGCTAGAAAATGGTCTGCTGGTTCATCTGCTCTGTAATAGAAGAAAATCAGATATCAGCTTAGAGGAGACTAGAGCGGATTTGTTTGACGAGCTTTTGTACTAATTTATCAGCAAGATATGGCTTTGGTCTGGCTGATTTACCCTAACCAGCCTTGCAAGTCATGGTTAGTCAATACTCTTGTTCTTAACCTGAACATAACGCCTAAACGATCCGATTCTATAAAGTTGGATCGTTGATTAAGCCGTTTTTAAGGACTGATTTCTATATATACAGGGGGCAGTCCTTTTAATATCACTTTGATTCATCGTATTGAAATATTGATGTTACAAAATAGTACTATTCATGTGATTGATTTAAATCAAATAGGGGATTGCAAAATGAAAAGTTTACTAACAACATTACAAGGCTTATTAGTACGTGAGCCGTCAGATTTAACCTCACAAACAATTGCTAAAATGGATTTAACCATTCATCGCCAATACCAAGATCAACAGGTGATACTATTACGTACTGACTATTTAGAATAGTCTGAATAATTAAAAAAACACACAAAATAATGAAGCTATAAAAAAGCTCCTTTAAAAAACCGCAATTCATTAAAACTACAACAAAACTTACTTTTAAGCTGTGCGATCATCAATATACTGTGAGCCACAGTCGCTGATTTAAATATAGAGTAGTAGCGAGAATCGCGCTGTAGTTTCTGAAGGATCTTAATATCCTTAGTTTGCCCACTCACCCATGTGGGCATTTTTTTTTGATCAAAATACAATGTTGTTTTTGCTAAAAAATGACGGCACCCACAATAAAACACAATATTCCAAAAATAATCCAAGGCCAGATCTTTGTCTTCGGTTGTTCTAAATTCTGAGGATTATATTCCGTGTGTTCTAGCGATGTCGGTTGTGGAACACGGGTCTTTTTAGAGTAAGGCTGGTGTTTAGAGTAAGATAGTCCCGTACCTGGAATACCGACACTGGTTCGCGTACCTTTTTTCCCCAATATTTAGAGAAGCACCAGGTTTGCCAATGCTGGCACTGCTGATGCCTTTATGGGTCAGATTAATTTTAAAACCCGGGAATAATTTAATACTTTTACGAAATCTAAAACCCATATTGCTCTCATTCTAAAACTTAGCTCAATTCACGCGCTATACTAGGATCCATGATCTGCTAGAGATCGTACTTTGACGGCTATCATCAGGATACTAGTATATTTTTTATCTGGTGATTGCAATACTACCTTTAAATACCGTCAAAAATGTTTACTGTATATTTGCTGTAGGGTAATCTTAAAGCTGCTATTTATTGACTGATTGGTATATGACGACAGATAAGCATGAAGTCCTGCTACGAATGCGAGCGATTGAGCTGCTTGCTTACTGGGAAGGTCGTTTGGTTACCAATCGTTTAATGAGCTGGTTTGGGCTCAGTCGACAGCAGGCTTCTGCGGATATCAAGCGTTACAATACGCTGTATAACCCAGATGCCTTGGTCCATGATCCCTCCGTAAAAGGCTATGTGCCTAAAGCCACGTTTCAACCGGTGCTGACTACCGTACATATCAATGAATATCTCAATATGCTGTCAGGTTTGGTTAGTGAATCGCATACCCTGATTGCGACACCAGAACCGAATCTTGCAGCAGTTCAATTACCTGATCGCAGTGTACGTCCTGAAGTGATTCGGGAAGTTTTGCGTGCCTGCCGCAACCAAAGTACTTTAAAAATGATTTATGCCTCGATGCAGAATCCGCAGTGGCATGAACGCATCATTTCCCCACACACCCTGGTGTATACCGGTTTTCGCTGGCATGTCCGTGCCTATTGCCATCAGAGCAAGCAGTTTAAGGACTTTTTACTCTCCAGAATTGATCGCACACCTGTTGTGATGGCGATTGAGTCAGTAGACCCTGCTCAGGATCAGCAATGGCATGAAGAAATTGTACTGACGCTGATCCCGAATCCAAAATTGAATGCAGCTCAAAAAGCTCTGGTCGAAAAAGACTTCGGCATGCCTGATGGCAGATTACAGATTCCGGTGAAAAAAGCCCTGGCTCACTATACTTTGCAGCGATATCAGGCCGCGATCACGCTGGCTGAGGCGGATGATGCCTTGAAATATCCCTTGGTACTACAACGCTCAGATATCGAAAAGCTGTCATCTTACCTGTTTGATCAAGCTTCATAGGAGATTGGCTATGTTAGAACAATTTCATTATGACAGTGACCTGATTGGTGGCTCACTGATGGTACGTGAAAGCCGGCTGATCGCGGATCTGTTATTACGAGAGGCGACTCCAGAACAATGGCATCAGGCCATTCAGATTGACAATATTCTGCAAAAAAGAACTGCGGCTTCGGCGCAACGCAATGCCACCGCTATTCGTAAGCGTCTGGAGCGCTTGGAGCCTGATTTCTGGAAAGCACTACGTGATGGGGATGATGAGCTGGCGACCCAGGTGGCTTTTTGTGGCGCATTGGAACGCAACCTATTGCTGCTTGAGTTTATGGAAACAGTGATGAGAGAGGCCTATATCTCACAGGCTCAATACCTGGACAGTTATATCTGGTCAGACTTTCTGGATGAGCGTTCACAACGAGATCCGGATATCTGTGATTGGAAAGAGTCCAGCAAGAAAAAAATGGGGCAGGTGGTGTTTCGCATGCTGGCAGAAGCCGGTTACTTAAAAAGTACCCGTAAGCTGGAGTTGCAGCGTGTGATCGTCAGAGCAGAGCTGCGTAGCCTGTTGGAAGAACATTATAAACAACGCATTAAAAGATCTATGGAAGTGTCGCTATGGACGCGGTAGTTGTAGAGGGGGCAGCAATGAATCAAAAAATACATGAGCGTCTGAATCAGATTCCAGAGCGAATACTTTCCACCGAGTTTATCACCGGTCAAGGATTGGGCAATGAAATTGGCTTCTGGATTTTTGATTATGCACCTGAAGATGAGTTGAAAGTGCGCGAATATCTGCATTTTCTAGACGGGATGCTGGAGAAAAAACACAGTCAGCTGAAGGTGGTGAATATCAACCTGCTGCAAGCCGTGGTGGATTATCTGGCTGAGCGTAACTTCATCGATAAAGCCATTCAAATGCAAAAAGTCAAAGGCGATGAGGCGCTGCTCAAAGCGCTGAAAGGCCCACTGCATATGGATAAGTTCGCACCCTATCTGGTGAGTAAATATGCCACCAATGCGCAAGATATTGTGTTGATGACTGGGGTAGGGTCGGTTTGGCCACTGTTACGTGCCCATCACTTATTGAACAGTTTGCATTCGTTACTGGGGCATAAGCCAGTGGTGCTGTTTTACCCAGGTTATTACGACGGTCAGGCGATGAGTTTATTTGGAAAAATTCCAAGCAATAATTACTACAGAGCATTCAGATTAGTGCCTTAAACACGGCAAATAGAAATAAGAATTCGGGGGAATGGATTGAGATGAACATTAAAGAACTTTTTTACAAGCCATTAGATCGTGCAATTAACGGGGTGGTCAAGGCAGACCAGAATGACAATACCACGGTATACCAGGAACTCGATGAATACGTGGTCACCAATGAACTGGAAAAGCATTTTCGGGACTTTTTCCAGTCTTATGGCACAGACCTGAGCGATCCTTCGATTGCCAACCGTGTCGGCGTATGGATTTCAGGCTTCTTTGGTTCAGGTAAATCACATTTCCTGAAAACCTTGTCGTATATTCTGGCCAATAAAGTGGCACGCGACGCGGAAGGTAACGAACGCAGTGCTGCAGAATTCTTTGATGAAACTAAAATCCGCGATGCTTTTATCCGTGCGGATATTGGCAAGGCCGTCAGCCATCATGCCGATGTCATCCTGTTTAACATCGACAGTAAAGCCAGCTCCAATGATGATGGTAATCCGATTCTGAATGTGTTTTTACGCGTGTTTAACGAATATCAGGGTTTTAGTGCCGATCATCCACATATTGCACATATGGAACGTCACCTGAGCCAGAAAGGGGTCTATGAGCGCTTTAAACAGGCGTTTGAGGAATCCAGCGGCATGTCCTGGCTAGAGGAGCGTGACGGCTATCAGTTCTATCAGGATGATGTCGAAACCGCGATTTCCCAAGCCCTCAACTTATCTGCTGAAGCTGCGCACAAGTGGTTTGAGGATTCTGAGCAGACCTTTAGTGTTTCGGTTGAAAACTTCTGTCAGTGGGTGAAAGAATACCTGGACAGCAAAGGACCCCAGCAACGCATGTTGTTTCTGGTGGATGAAGTGGGGCAGTTTATTGGCAGTGATACCCGCTTGATGCTGACATTGCAAACCATTACTGAAAACCTAGGTACGATCTGTAAAGGCCGCGCTTGGATTATTGTCACCTCACAGGCAGACATCGATGCTGTTTTAGGTGAGATGTCTTCTTCCAAAGCCAATGACTTCTCCAAGATTGCTGGTCGTTTTAAAACCCGGTTATCACTGTCCAGTTCCAATACCGATGAAGTCATCCAGAAACGTTTATTACGTAAAACCCCAGAAGCAGAAGCATTGCTCAGATCAGTGTTTGAGCAAAAGGGCGATATCTTAAAAAATCAGATTACCTTTGACCGTTCAGGCCCAACCCTAAAGAACTATGAGGGGCCAGACAGCTTTATCCATAACTATCCTTTTGCGCCGTACCATTTTCAGCTGGTACAAAAAGTATTTGAAGAAATCCGTAAGGTCGGTGCGACCGGTGCACACCTGGCCTATGGTGAACGGTCCATGTTGGATGCGTTCCAGATGGCCGCGAATGCGATTGCTACAGATGAAGTCGGTGCCCTGGTTCCTTTCCACCGCTTCTATACTTCAGTGGAAGGATTTCTGGATACAGCAGTGAAGCGTACCATCGACCAGGCAGGGCAGAATAAGACCCTGGATGGTTTTGATGTGCAGATGCTGCGTACCCTGTTCATGATCCGCTATGTCGATATCATCAAAGGTACGCTGGATAACCTGGTGACTTTGTCGATTGAGAAAATTGATGAAGATAAGCTGGCATTACGCAAGCGGATTGAAGAAAGCCTACTGCGTCTGGAAAAAGAGAGCCTGATTACTAGGAATGGTGATGAGTTCCTGTTCCTGACCAATGAAGAACGCGATATCACCCGTAAAATTAAAGCCACAGACTTAGCGGCTTCAGAAGAAAATAAAGAGTTAGCTAATCTAATCTTTAAAGATTTACTGAGGGATCAGAACAAATACCGCCATCAAGCCAACAAGATGGACTATCAGATTGGTCGTTTTCTGGATGGTCATAGCCTGGATGGCAAGTATGAGAGCGATTTGAAAGTTGAAATCATTTCTCCGCTAGATACGGAATATAACCTCTACACAGAAGCTTACTGTATTGGTAAAAGTACTCAGGCCGAAGGGCAGATACTGTTTAAACTGGCAGACGATAAACAGTTCTTTAATGAACTGCGCACCTGGCTGAAAACCAATAAATTTATTCGGTTAAATGATGATGGCACTCAGTCCGATATCACCCGTATCCTGGCAGACCGTGGCCGTGAGAACCAGGAGCGTAAAAAACGCCTGCGTGCCCGGGTCGAAGAAATGTTGCTGGACGCGGAAAGTTATGCCTTGGGTCAACATTTACAACTTTCATCTTCAAGTCCAACCACCAAGCTGGATGAGGCTTGTCGTTATTTGCTGGAAAACACTTATACCAAACTGAGCTATCTGCAAGTCTATCAGCAGGATGCCTGGCGTGAACTGAACGCTGTTTTGACTGTGGATGATATAGCGCAGTTAGGCCTGTCACTGAATGGTGGGCAGAGTAATCCAAAAGCCATGCAGGATGTCGAACAATACATCTCGCTGCGTGCAACCGGTACCGAACGTATTCTGGTATCGGATGTGGTGGATCGTTTTGCCAAACGTCCTTATGGCTGGCCGGATGCCGAGATTTTACTATTGGTGGGTCAGCTGGCTGCGATGGGGCGGATTTCTCTGCAGTTAAATGGCGGCAGCTTACAATTAAAAGATGCCTTTGAGCCTTTACAAAACAGCCGCCGTCGCCGTGATGTGTCGATCATTAAAAAACGCCAGACTGATGATCAGGTATTGAAACAGGCACGCCAACTGACCCAAGACCTATTCTCGGCCATGGGGCCAGCGACTGAGAAAGAGCTGTTTGAATTCTATTTGCAGCATTTTAAGACTTGGTTAGCCAACTTTAAGTCGTATAAGAGTAAAACTGATGTCGGGCAGTTCCCGGGCAAGAAAGTGATTGAAAAATCGATTCTGACTTTGGAGCGTTTGCTGGCCAATAGCGACAGCTTCGATTTCTTTAAGGCCGTGGTTGAGAACAAGGACGACTATCTGGATCTGGAAGAAGATTATCGTGACATTCATGAATTCTTTAGCAACCAGATGCCAAGCTGGCAACAACTGCAACAGGCCTTACGTCATTTTGAGAAAAACAAACAGGCGCTGGGCAGTGATGAGGTGGCAAAAAAAGCCCTCTCCGAATTACATCGTATTTCCACCATTGAATCACCATATGGTTTACTCAATAAAATCGCTGATTTGGTTCGCACTGTGGAAAGTGTCAATGAGCGACTGTTGAGTGAGAAGCGCAATCAGGCGATAGAACACATTGATGACAAGATCAAACAGTTAGAAGCCGAGATTAAAAACAGTGGTATTGCTACCGCTGAGCTAAGTAACAAGCTATTACGCCCACTTCAATTGCTCAAAGCGGATATTGAAGTGGAAACTAGCCTGTCCACCATCTATATGCTGCAAACCCAAACCGCCGTGGAGCGTTTTGATGAAGCCTTGTATGAGTTGGAAAGCGAAGTTCAGCGTCAGGCTAAAGCGGCACAACTGGCTCAGAGCAAAGCAGAGAGTGTAACCAACACTGCAACCACCGCCAGCCCGGTTACATCAACACCTGCTACGAGTCCGGTAAAGCCCGCAATCGCCGTAGTGCCACCGAAACCGGTGGTGGAAGTCGATGTCTCCAGCATTTACAGCAAAACCTCCAGCAGTGTCTATCTGGAAACAGAAGAGTCAGTGGATCAGTTTGTAGACGCACTCAAAGCTGAACTGAAGAAAATCGTGAGTGATAAAAAGCGTGTGCGTATCCGCTAACTTGGGTTAGGGATATCGGCATCAGTCATTAATTAAAGGTTTAAAGATGAATACCAGTCATATTAAAAAATACGCACCGCAAGCACGTAACGATTTTATCGCAGCGATGCGCAAGCAGGCGGCCAAATATGGCATCACCGCAGACAGTATTTTACCAGCAGAACAGAAAGGCGACTTGCTGCTGATTGGCGATCAGGTTTTTCCGCTATCAGTCATGAAACCACGTGACAAGCTGATCAAACGCATTCAAACCAGCAGTTTTGAGCAGACGATTGATTATATCGCTTACAGTTGGTTTAACCGTCTCTGTGCGATTCGTTACATGGAATGCAAAGGCTTACTGGATCATGGTCGCCGTGTGCTCAGCAGTGCCGATGGTAGTGCAGGCTTGCCACAGATTCTGGAAGAATGTCTGGACATTGAGCTACCGAATTTAGATGCCAGCCGTGTGGCTGATCTCAAGCTGGATGGCAATAAAGACGAAGAACTCTATCGTGAATTGTTACTAGCGCAGTGTCATGCGTTGAATCAGGTCATGCCATTACTGTTTGAACAGGTATCTGATGAATCTGAATTGCTATTACCGGATAACCTAACCAAAACCGATTCACTTATTCGTGATCTGGTCAGCAGCATTCCGGAAGAAGACTGGTCGGATGTGCAAATTATTGGCTGGCTGTATCAGTTCTATATTTCTGAAAAGAAAGACCAGGTGATTGGTAAAGTCGTCAAGAGTGAAGACATCCCTGCCGCGACGCAATTATTCACCCCGAACTGGATTGTGAAGTATCTAGTACAGAACAGTGTCGGCCGCTTATGGCTGATGGCGCAGCCTGAAAGTATGCTTGCCAGTGAATGGGAATATTATATTCAGCCAGCGGAACAGACCGATGAAGTCAATGCACAGCTAAAACAGTTGATTGATGTGCGGATCAGTGAAGATGGCGATACTTTAAATCCTGAAAGCATTACTGTACTCGATCCGGCATGTGGTTCGGGGCATATTCTGGTGGAAGCCTACGATTGCCTAAAAGCGATTTATTTGGAACGGGGTTACCGTAGCCGTGATATTCCACGTTTGATTCTAGAAAATAACCTGTACGGGATTGATATTGATACCCGTGCGGCACAGTTGGCGAGTTTTGCGCTATTGATGAAAGCGCGTGAGGATGACCGCCGTTTATTTAGCAATCCACCAAAGCTGAATATTATTGCGTTACAAGACAGTCAGGATTTAGATGCAGATCAAATCTGGAAAGATCTCAACTTAAACCAAGCATGGCAAAAAGGCAGTCATGTCGATCTGTTTGGCAATGATCAAAAGGATTTAAGCAGTCCTGAAAATGACGAACGTTTTAAGCTGATTCAGGAAGTTTTAGCTAAGTTTAAAGAAGCCTCAACTTTTGGTTCTTTAATTTGTATGGATAGCCCAGAACAAGATTTTATCGATTTGCAAAATACCTTAGAAGGCTTGGTTATTGAGGGCGATACCTTACAGAAAGCCGCTGCTAAAAAATTATTGCCTTTGGTTATACAAGCAAAACTTTTAGCGAAAAAATATGATGCTGTAATCGCTAACCCGCCGTATATGGGTGCGAATACAATTACAAACTTAAAAGAATTCGCTAAAGATTACTATCCTGATAGTAAATCAGACCTCTTTGCCATGTTTATAGAACGTGGTTTCGATTTTTGTAAAGAATCTGGTGCTAGTAGTATGGTAACAATGCAGGGATGGATGTTTTTAACATCATATCAAAACATGCGGGAAAAATTACTTCTAAATCATTCAATTTGGACTATGGCTCATTTGGGAGCTCGAGCTTTTCCAGAGATATCAGGCGAAGTTGTACAGACTGTAGCATTCGTAGGTCAAAAAAAACATATAGGGGGTGTAAAGCCGGCTTTCTTCAGATTAGTAGATAAAAATCATGAGGAAAAACAATACCTATTAAAAAATAATTTAAATCGCTTTGATACAACCATTCAAGAAGATTTCCAAAAAATACCATGTAGTCCTATAGCATATTGGGTAGGTAATTCTATACGTGATAATTTTGAGAAAATGCCAGCATTAGCGGATATAGCTAATGCTAAAAGTGGACTAACAAGCGGAGATAAACCTAGGTTTGTAAGAGAGTGGTATGAAGTCAATCATACTAAGATCAATTTTGTAGCCAAAAATAATCAAATTAATTTAAATAAATGGTTCCCACATAATGATGGTGGTACTGCAAGAAAATGGTATGGAAACAGAAATCATATTATTAATTGGGAAAAAAATGGATTTGCAATTAAACAGCAGCGTAATTCTACCATTCGAAATCCATCATATTATTTTAAAGCTGGCGTAACCTGGACAGATATTTCGAGTTCTTTTTTTTGTGCAAGATTAGTAGATGAAGGCTTTATATTTGAAAATACAGGTTCTATGGTTTTTTCAAATAATTTAATAACAACATTAGGTTTATTAAATTCAAAAGTTGTTTTCTACTATATGAATCTTATGAATCCTACCTTACATTTTGGAGTTGGCGAAATAAATAAACTTCCATTTGATGTACAAGCAGCTAATGAAGAAAATATTAAGGTTTGTGTTCAATTATCTAAATATGATTGGGACTCCTACGAAACCTCATGGGACTTTACCCAAAACCCCATTATTCGTAGCCAACAGCCAAACTTAGAACTAGCGTTTAACACATGGCAACAGCAAAATACTGACGCCGTGGCTGAAATGAAACGTTTGGAAGAAGAAAACAACAAGCTGTTTATTGATGCTTATGGTTTACAGGATGAACTTACACCAAACGTACCTGATGAGCAAATCACGCTTACTCGTGCCGACCGTGAAAAAGACAGCCAGCGTTTAGTCTCTTATGCCCTTGGCTGCATGATGGGACGTTATAGCCTGGATGAACCTGGTTTGATCTATGCCCATGCAGGCAATCAAGAGTTTGATGCCAGTCGCTATCAAGCATTCCAAGCCGATGCGGACGGCATTATTCCACTGACCGAAATGCACTGGTTTGAAGATGATGCCACCCATCGTATTCGAGAGTTCTTAGCTGCGGTTTGGGGTAAAGACACGCTAGAGGCCAATATGCTGTGGCTGGCAGAAAGCTTGGACAAAAAAGCCAGTGAAACAGCGGAAGACACCATTCGCCGTTACTTAGCCAGCAAGTTCTATAAAGACCATATGCAGACTTATAAAAAGCGCCCGATCTACTGGTTATTCAGCAGTGGTAAACAAGGTGCTTTCCAGGCGTTGGTGTACTTGCACCGCTATAACGAAAGTACCTTGGCCCGTATGCGTACTGAATACGTGATGCCACTGATTTCAAAAATGACAGCGATGGTTAACTCTTTGCAAAGTGAAATCGAAAACAGTGATTCTGCTGCTGAAATCAAACGTAAAGAAAAAGAACTACAAAACTTGCATAAGCAACAGGCTGAACTGAGTAGCTTTGAGGAAAAACTGCGTCACTATGCCGATCAGCGTATTACTTTAGATCTGGATGATGGGGTGAAAGTGAACTATGGCAAGTTTGGGGACTTGTTGGCTGAAGTTAAAGCGATTACGGGGGGCAGTGGGGAATAATCATGGAATTACAAAGTCTAAATAGTATTTTTAAAGAACGAATTTTACGAATTCCTGACTATCAACGGGGCTATGCTTGGACTACGACCCAATTGGAAGATTATTGGGAAGATTTACTACAGCTTGATCCTGAAAGAATACATTATACAGGTGTTATTACACTTGAACCTGTACCTGAGAAAATCTGGTCTAAATGGACAAATGATCAATGGCTTATAAAAGATTTGGATTATAAGCCGTTTTATGTGGTGGATGGACAACAACGTTTGACTACATCAATGGTACTGATTCAGGCAATTATTGAATCAATTCCAGATGGCGAGTTAATCGCCTCACAATCAGTTGATAAAATTAAACAAAAATTTATTTTATTAAAAGCGGATGACAATATCCGCGAAAGTTACATTTTTGGCTACGAAAAAGATAATCCAAGTGATGAATTCTTGAGAACTAAAATTTTTGGGATGTATTCACACACCTATCAGCAACAAGAAACCCTTTACACTCGTAATTTGAAAAATGCAAAAGAGTTTTTTAAAGAACGGTTAGCTGTCTTATCACTAGAAGATAAAACTGCACTATATAAAAAATTAACTCAAAAATTTAAGTTCAATCTTTATGTGATTAATGACGAGATAGATGTATTTGTCACCTTTGAAACGATGAACAATCGTGGTAGGCCTCTTTCTAGTCTAGAGCTACTAAAGAATAGACTGATTTATTTATCAACACTTTTTAAAGACAATACGGGTAAAGACAAGCTGAGATCCAATATCAACGATGCTTGGAAAACCATGTATGAATATTTAGGAAAAAATTCAGATGCTCCATTAAGTGATAATCTTTTTCTTCGTAACCATTGGACAATGTATTTTAAGTACACACGAAGAAAAGGCGATGATTACATTAATTTCTTGCTCAATGAGAAATTTAATGCGCGGAACATCACACATCCTAAAACTGCAGATGATGCTTTAAAAATCGAAGAGATTTCTGAGTATGTAAAAAGTCTACAACAATCAATTATTTATTGGTTTTACATTCATAATCCTTCCTTTGATCAATCTGATAATCTGACCGATTTGCAACGAAACTGGTTAGATCGATTGGAACGTTTAAGTTTCCGTTCTTTTAAACCTCTAATTCTTTCTGCATTTGTTTCGAAACAAGATCCGGTGAGAATTGTCGAGTTGTTGCAAGTAGCAGAGAGATATAACTTTACTTTATTTAATTTAAGTCAGCGTCGTTCAAATACAGGTGATACCGAACTTTTTGCTATGTCGAGAGATTTGTTGACAAGTTCCATAACAATTGAATCGGTAATAGAAACGATTAAAAAATTAATCAGCCACTATTATGATCCACAGAAATTTTTAGCCTATATTGATGAAAAATATGAGCTTGATCGAGATGGATTCTATCATTGGGATGGTGTTCGTTATTTTCTCTACGAACATGAACAATGGCTTAGAGAGAAAGGTAAACAATCAACAAATAAATTATCTTGGGATGTAGTTAAATCTAGCCAAAAAGATTCTGTAACCCTAGAACATATTTTCCCACAAACGCCAGATGACCCATATTGGTTGAAGCATTATGCTCACTTAGATGAGCAAAAACGACGATATTTAACTCATTCCTTAGGAAATCTACTTCCTTTATCCCGTGCTAAAAATTCATCATTGCAAAATGTGGCTTTCCCGTTAAAGAAAAACGATGATGATGGGGTCGGCTATTACAATGGATCAGTATCTGAAAATGAAGTAAATACAAAACAAGATTGGACACCTAAAGAAATTAAAGAGAGAGGTTTAACTCTATTAAAGTTCATGGAGGAGCGCTGGGAAATCACGTTAGGTGATCAAGATTTTAAAGAAAAGCTACTTCATGTTGATAGCATCCCATTTCCTGTTGTAGTGGCAGAAAAAGAGGTGACTGCATGAATCTGGATCAGCTACAGAAGGGTCTGGAACAGGCTTTCTACACTGAAAATCACCGGATTGTCTTCTGGTACGATGCGGAACAATCTTTCAGTGATGAAATACAGGCGTTAAAACTGAAAGATGTCCAGATTCTGAATATGGCAGAAGAGTCGAGTTTGGCGATCAAGCTCAAACTGGAACTGCAAGATCAGCAGGGCAAATACTTGCTGTATTTCCCCAGTGCTGAGCCTGAAACTGAAAAAGACTGGTTACTGGACATCAAGCTGTATTCACGCAGCTTCTATGCCGATCGTTTCTCGATTATTTTCAATGAGCTGGGTTTACAGCAGCAGAGTCTAAGAGAACATCTGGCCAAACGTGAAGAATTCCTTAAAGCCAAAGCCCGTCTGAGTACATTGAAACGCTATATCCAGCCTGATGCAGATGCACAGGATCTGGATATGGCGATGATTGCAGCTGTGGTCAAGGCCGACAGTGCCGAGCTGATGCATATCGTTCTGGCACTGGCAGATGAAATGGTACAGCAGAATCTGGGGTTGGAAGTAAATCCGGAATCCTTTGCTGAACTGGAAAAATTCCAACTGGTGCCGGCTTTGGTCACCGCATTACAGGCGGAAATTGGTTATCCAGCATCGGTTGAAGAATTGAATGGGGAAGCACCATTCAAGCTCGGTACGTTCTTTATCCGTTTGATGAGCACAGGTTTCTGTGAAAGCCTGGGCGATATACCGCTATGGGCTCAAGAACTGGTGATGTCATCTGTCAGCTCCCGTGCGACGGCTAGAGCCTTCTTGTCACGCTGGAGAGACAGCTCCAAATACTACCCAACCTTTGATAAGCTTTCCCAGAGCGTGGCCAATGCACTGCGGATCCAGGAGAAGGTCGGGGCCTTTGATCTGGAGCAGCTGCTCGATGTCATGACTTTTGAAGTGATTGAACAAAAGATCATTGTCGATCTGGCCAGCCAGATCCCTGCAGCAACCAAAGCTGAACTGGAACATTTCAGAACGATTATTTCTACCCGTCTGGATGGCTATTGGGCGTCCAAACATAAGGACGATGCAACCCGCCGTAAATACCGTACCGTCTATACCGCGTTGCAGGCAGCCATTGACCTGTTCAGCCTGCGACTGCAGTTTGATGCCGGTTTCTATTTCGACTCTAGCGAAGCCTTGTATAAAGCCTACGAGCAGGAGTTGTATCGCTTTGATATGGCCTACCGCCACTACAGTGCTGCTTCTCAACGCGCTCATGTCGATATCCTGAAAAAACTCGATGAAGAAGTCGAAAATTGCTATTCCTACTGGTTTATTGACCACTTGGCACGAAACTGGGGAGAGCGGATTGAAGCTGAGCAACGCTTGAATGTCTGGAAAGTGGCAGATATCCCAAACCAGCAGAACTTCTACGATATTCACGTCAGACCCTTACTCAGTTCTGCAACGAAACGCCGTATTGTGGTAATTATCAGTGATGCTTTTCGCTATGAAGCTGCGGTAGAGCTGCGTGATCGTATTAATGAAAAGCGTTATTCCGAAGCGACCTTGTCTTCACAGCTGGGCGTTGTCCCAAGTTACACCACACTTGGCATGGCCTCGTTGTTGCCGCATCAGACTTTGGAGTACAAAGAGGCCGCAGGGGATGATGTTTTAGTAGATGGGCAGTCCAGCAAAGGGACTGCAGCACGATCCAAAATTCTGGCTGCCTATAATGGATTGGCGGTTACCGCTGAAACGGTAAAAGGCTGGTCGCGTGATGAAGGCCGTGAAGCACTTAAAGACCATGAGCTGATTTACGTTTATCACAACGTGATTGATGCACGCGGTGACAGCGCCTCGACAGAATCAGAAACCTTTATGGCGGTGGAACATGCCATTGAAGAACTGACCGAACTTAGCCGCAAAATTTTAATGCACTTTAATATTTCTACCCTGTTGATTACAGCCGACCATGGCTTCTTGTTCCAGCATAAACTGGAATCTGCGGATCGTTCAAGCTTGACTGAAAAACCTGCCAATACATTGAAGAGCAAAAAACGCTATGTGATTGGGCATGGTTTACCAGAGAGCAAGGAAGCCTGGAAAGGCTCAACCCAAGCTACGGCAGGCACATTATCTGCGACTGATTTCTGGATTCCAAAAGGGGCGAACCGTTTCCATTTTGTAGGAGGCTCACGTTTCGTGCATGGCGGCATCATGCCTCAGGAAATTGTGGTGCCGGTACTGATGGTAAAACAGCTACGTGGTGAAAAGGCTGGACAGCGGACCAAGCGTAAAGTTGAGGTCATTTCTACCAAATCCACGCTGAAGATGGTCAATAACATCCAGAAGTTTGATTTGATGCAAACCGAAGCTGTCAGTGAGCTGGTCATGCCAGTGACTTTATCCATTGCCATTTATGATGGGGATCTTAAAGTTTCCAGTGAAGAAACTTTGACTTTTGATAGCACTACCGATTCTGTTGCCGATCGGGTCAAACAGGTCAGACTGTCATTGTCTGGCACTGATTTTGACCGTAAGAAAGATTACTTCCTGGTACTGAAGGACAAAGACCTGAATATCGAGATGCAACGCTATAAGGTCACCATTGATTTGGCATTTACCGATGACTTCTTCTAATAACGAATTAACGATAGAGCGTAGCCTACATGGAATCTGCTAACGATAAAGAACTGGATCAGCTGCTGAATGAACACTTTGCTGGGCGGGTGGTACGTAAGGATCTGACTAAACTGATCAAAGAAGGGGCCAATGTCCCGGTCTATGTACTTGAATACCTGCTGGGAATGTACTGTGCCTCGGATGATCCAGAGATCATTGAGCAGGGACTACGTAACGTAAAGACCGTGCTGGCAGAGAACTATGTACGACCTGATGAAGCTGAGAAGGTGAAATCCCTGGTTCGTGAGCGTGGCAGTTATAAGGTCATTGATCGGGTGACCGTAAAGCTGAATGAGCGTAAGGACAAATACGAAGCATCATTTAGTAATCTGGGCATCAAAGATGCCGAAATCTCGGCAGGCATCGTCAAAGAGTATGAAAAATTACTTGTTGGTGGTATCTGGGTCATTGCTACGCTCAGTTATTATTTTGAAGAAGGACAGACTAGTTCTCCATTTGGGGTGAGTTTACTCAAGCCGATTCAAATGCCGAATATGAATATGGATGAGCTATTCAACGGACGCGCCGCATTAAGCACTGATCAGTGGCGGGAGAGTTTAATCCGTTCGATCGGCATGGAACCAGCTTCGTTAAAAGAGGACGTGCAATGGCACCTATTAGCGCGTATGGTTCCGTTCGTTGAAAATAACTATAACGTTTGTGAACTGGGACCACGCGGTACCGGGAAAAGCCATATTTACAAAGAGTGTTCACCGAATAGTATTTTAGTCTCTGGTGGGCAAACGACTGTCGCCAACCTGTTCTATAACATGAGTAGCCGCCGTATTGGTCTGGTGGGCTTATGGGATGTGGTAGCTTTTGATGAAGTCGCCGGTATTTCCTTTAAGGACAAAGATGGCGTACAGATCATGAAAGACTACATGGCCTCAGGTTCTTTTGCCCGTGGCCGGGAACAGATGGAAGCCTCAGCTTCAATGGTTTTTGTGGGTAATATTAACCAAAGTGTTGAATCCTTGGTGAAGACTAGCCACTTATTGGCTCCTTTTCCTGAAGCAATGATCGATTCAGCATTCTTTGATCGCTTTCATGCCTATATCCCGGGTTGGGAAATTCCAAAAATGCGTCCGGAATTCTTTACTAACCGTTATGGTCTAATCGTTGATTATCTGGCTGAATTCTTCCGGGAAATGCGTAAGCGTAGTTTTGCGGATGCCATTGAGAAGTACTTCAAACTCGGAAATAACCTGAATCAGCGCGATGTGATTGCCGTTCGCAAGACGGTTTCTGGATTGATGAAGCTGCTTTACCCACACGGTCAGTTTAATAAAGAAGATGTACGCCAATGTCTGGAATATGCGCTGCAGGTACGCCGTCGGGTCAAAGAACAGCTGAAAAAAATTGGGGGGATGGAATTCTATGATGTGCATTTTAGCTATATCGACAATGACACCCTAGAAGAGCATTTTGTTTCGGTAAAAGAGCAGGGTGGAGGTGGACTTATTCCCGAAGGTCCTGCTAAACCAGGCTTCCTGTATACCATTGGCCTTAGTAATAAGGGCATGCCAGGCTTATACCGCTTAGAACTTCAAGTCACTAAAGGTTCAGGAAAGTTGGCGACATCTGGCTTATGGAATTCAAGTAGTGCCAAAGAACAGGTCAAGATTGCTTTTGATTACTTCAAGGCCAACGCCTCTCGGATCTCGGGGGGCAGTAAGGTGCTGGAACATGACTTCCACTTACATGTGGTTGAATTACAGAATACCGGGCCGCTCAGCCATCTTGCTCTGCCAAGTTTAGTGGCTTTCGCCTCTGGCCTATTAGGACGTCCAATACAAAGTCAGATGGTGGTACTGGGTGATATGAGCTTGGGTGGTTCTGTGACACCGGTGGAAAGTATTGCTGAATGCCTTCAGGTTGCTTTTGATGCTGGTGCCAAGAAGGTCGCCTTACCAATGAGTAGTGCGGCAGATATCCCTACGATTCCTGTGGAACTGTTTACCAAGTTTCAGACCAGCTTCTATGCAGATCCGGTAGATGCGGTATTTAAAGCTCTGGGTGTGGATTGAGTTGATTCTGTATAAATCAGTTAAAGAGAAAAGCTTTTGAAATGATTAGGAAATATGAATCACATGAAGGATTTAATAACAGCTATTTTGGTTAAACTGTATTTGTAGAAAATGAAGCCGAGAATGTAGTCACGGAACTCATCAGCTCCCATTTTTCCACGTAAATCGTTCGCAATATTCCAAAGATGTTTTTGTAGTTGTTGAAGTTGAGTCATGAAGCAAGAATCTCTAGTAATACCTAAATTTGCTTAAGTATAGCGAGTATCTGCTTATAAAAATTAGGTTTTTGGTTCCTAATACCCGAATTGGGTGTATGAGATTTTATGTTAAACGGATTTTTAGAATTCTTAAGATCCAATAAAATGGCGTCAAAAAAAATTTACTTTTCATAAATTTTATACTAAAATTTATTTGTGGGAATTTATCTGCTTTTTTTGCAGTTGTTTAATTCTTGAAGTAATGATCACACTGGTATCTGACATCGTCAACAGTCAATGACTTAATACTTCGGAACTTAGTAATGGAAATAGTTATGAAAACTTATGTTTCACCACAGGAACAAAAAAGAGATAGCAATGTCTCTCGCATGACTACTCGTGTTGACAAGTCTGTCCATGACGTAGTGGCTCGTGCAGCAAAGATTGGTGGTTTATCCATCAGCAAATATATGGAGCAAGCAATTCTTAAGCAGGCTTTAGCTGATATCTACTTTGAAGATATTGCATTATTAAGTCTTAAATCTAAAGAAGAACTTGCATGGTTAAGAACACAATTAAACTCTAAGTTTTCTGACAACAATACGCTTGTACAGAAGTTAGAGCAGCTAGAGGTAAAAAAACGTAATGCAGGGATCACCTACAAATCAGCTCGTCGAAAGCTATTCACTTAATCAATTTCAACTTTGTGATTTTGACGAGTTGACCCCCGATCAACTAAAAAGCCGAAAAGATTTTAAATTAGAAGAAAAATATCTGAATATTCATAAAACATTTATGAAGATTGTTCCTGACAAGGAATTACGTAAGAAGCGCCCGTATTCAGTATTATATTTGATATCCCCAAATAAAATTGTGGGATTTATTATTTTAAAATATAGAACCAATCTCCCAAATAATTTTAAGCAGAAGCTGCAATTGCCTACAGGGACTCAGGCTTTGGAAGTTTGTTTTTTAGCTGTTGATCAAGATTATCGAGATAGAGGTTTTGGTGAAACCCTATTAATTGAGGGTATCTCACTAGCTCGAGAGTTTGCCGCAGAGAATCCACAATGTTCAATTTTATATTTGAATGCTGCTGATGAAAAATCAGCTAGATTCTATGATAAGCAAGGTTTACAGAGATACCAGAATTCCCTCGTGTTTGTGCAATCATTACTCTAATCATATGTGTAGCAAGTTTAAAATAACCCCCTAACCGACGTTAGGGGGGTGTGCATTCAGAGGAGGATAAAATAACTGTAAATCTTCCTAAAAATCTGACCACAGATATGACTGAATCAGCAACTATCCAGTTTTAATATGATTAACCTAAACCATAGAAACTTGCTATCGATTGTGCCAGTAATGTTCCTGCAGTAGCTATCCCAATATCCCAAGAGCCATTTGCAGCCTTCCCCATCATTGTTGCAATCCAACCACTGACATTTTCACCAAGTTTATTTGACTCTGTAGGTATAGAATCATGCTGAATTGCTTCTTTTAAAGTTTGAATGTCAGAGAAAGCTATATTATTAGCTGCAAGATATTTAGCCAAAGAATCAAAATCCATTTCTTTTATGTTAATCTGATTATTTTGATTAATTGTTCCACCAGATATTGTCCCTGCAACACCCTGCAGGTTTTGAATATTGAAATGATTTACAGACATTGCAGCTTCTTTTTCCTTATCGCTAAATTTAAGACCTTTACCCAGGATTCCATCTTCTTCTAATTGTAAGGACCAATTCAAAATAATATTTCTTAATTTTGAGGTTATTCCTAATAACTGACTTCTCTTAAATATAACCCTGGGCTCTAAGTCATATCCACCTTGCAGAGACATCAATTGGCGTTTCGCTTGGTTACTTATAACATTTTCAAAAGAATCACCGTCTTGTTTTAGTAAATTATTTATTTCGCCAACGGACAGATTAATAGAAATAGATGTGACAACTTCATCTAGATCATCTGGAATAATAAAAGTCTGAAAGCCATGATAAGGATTAAATACTTTCAGTTGCCCTCTAAACTTACGATATTCAGGAAGCGTATTTTTTTCATATCCTTCTAGTTCTAACTCACACCATTTTCTAAATTCTTTTATTTTTAGCTTTCTCGCCACTAATAAAGATTTATTTAATAACTCCTCAATATTACTATTGGGATCCGAAGCTAAACTTTGAAGTTGTAAAACTATTGAATCAGACAATACTAGTACCTATAAGAATATAATAATTAAAAAATCGCCCTACTAATCTTGATTATTAGAGAGCGATTCTGAAATTAATTTTTTAACAACCCTAAATTGCTTCAGGATCTATATCTAACCCAGTAGGAGCCAAAGATAAATTACCGAAGACTTGATCTACTTTAAGTGAAGCCATACCTTGTGCTGAAATATTTAGAGAGTTAGTAGTAGCATGGCGTTCAGCATGTACTTCTAAGGTTACTTGTTTCTGTAAGGTGGGCAATTGAGCTGGTTCAACTAAATCGTATTTAGTATTCCAAACATCCACTACAGAACTTGGATTAAATTGCTTTTCTTCTTCTTTTTCTAATTTCACAATAGTTGTTGCTAATGAACGAACCAAAGCACGATTGACAATATCCATAACTTACTCCCAACATTAATTAGGTGATTTATAACACACCCCAAACAATCGAAAGGTCAAACTATTTCCTACTTTTTCAAGTAAAAGTGTAAAAATTAAAGCTGAAAAACCAACAACAGTCGCAATATTTCCTACCATAGCAAGCCCTCCCAGAATGTTAGCTATTAGACTAGTGATTGAATTGTTGTATCCAAACAAAAGCTCCCAATATTTGTCTTAGTTATCCAACCTTTCGATTGGATGGGGCAGAGCTATTTAATAGTCTATTTATGGCTGCATGTTGTCAATAGTCATTTTGATTACTTCTAAAAGTTTAAAGGTACTTAATATTTTAGGCTTACTGTAAGAATCATCAAAGAAAATTAAAGATAAAGCTAAAAGGATATTTTCTTCAGAGAATTCTGATAAAAGAATAGAAAATGTTGCTTTATTAATCTTCCCTCCTTTTAAATGTAAAAGTCTATTTTTTTGTAATATGGGAATTGACTTATATTCAGATAGATCAGCTATAGAGGTTTTTAGTTCTTTAAGTTGGTAAAAATTCGATTCAATACAGTTGCTTAAAATACTTTCAGTAAATTCTTGAGTATTAGTATTGATAAAAATGCACTGATCAAATTTGCAATTTATAAACTTACATTTACGGAAAATAGTTGCATAAAATACACATTTTTTAAAGTGAACATTCTTAAATTTAGAGCCATTTAAAATTACTCCGGAAAAATCTGATAAAAAGATATTTGTGGTATTAAATGAACATTTTCTTAATCTCGATCCTCTAAGATTTACATTAAAAAACATAGTATTATTAAATGATAATTTAGAAGAAATAGATTTTGATAGTAGTAAATTAGAATAGTTCTTTCGAAGATTTCTATTCTTTTTTGAAAACCTAGGTAGCTTAGACATAAACATTTATAAGTGAAAATAAAAAATATATTACAAGACTATAGATTAAGAATTCCTACAATTAACATGATACGGATTATACGAAGCCCTAATCTAAGATCACGGCTGTTTTCTATGAAAATTAAGAACTTCTTATTTTCCTTTTAGATGACCATTCTCTATCTGATAGCTCATTGTATCAAATAAGAAGTCTGCAAGTGTTTTGGCAGAATTTACTGCGAGCTTTGCATGGTGTCTACTTGGTTTATAGGTTACACCATGTGCATCAGACATTTTATTTCTCATAGTGGCAAGGCCATTAATTATATTAGATAGCCCTGACAAAACTTGTTTAAGCGAGTCAGAAATATCCTGCCTGCTTGGATCTAGATTTAATAGCTTTCTTACTCGATTAAAAATTTTAACTAAGTCTCCATCATTTCCTTTAGCATTAGGATCTAGTTCAGCTTCAATTTTCACACACACTGCTTCAATTAAGCTACGTGCATTAGTTATGGCACCAGAGTAGTCTTCAGCCTCAATTTTAGCTTTACATTTTTGGATTTGTTCTTCTATAAGAAGTTCACTAAGTTCTTCAGATTTTTCAAATCTATTCTCAATTTCAATAATTGTTCCAGCTAACTCTCGTACTTTGTAAAAATTTCCATCTCTAACTACTTCATAGCCATCATAATTTAAAATTTCATTGACTTGAGCAGCACAAGTTTCTACTAAATGACCCTTAGGCGTAAGATCGATCCAGAGCCTAGGGTCAAGCATTTCTCGAATGACATCTTTTAGCTTGGGCTTACCATTCAGTTCAGAAACTTTTTCTTTTGCATAAATAGCACGGCTTGGAAAACCTTGTCCATAGGTTTCCCTAAAGCCCATTTTATTGAAAAATTCCACAAGATCGACCCCACGTCTATAGGGCCAGCCTTCGAGGTCCCCAGCTATATATTCGCCAATACGTTGAGTAGAAAAGTCAGATAATTTCATCGGTTTAATTCAGTAAATGTAAAATTTATATATTACTAATTATGGCACTATCTATAGGCAATAGTGTAATGATAGGAATAGTTACACATAAATCTTTTATTTTTCAAAGCTATAGTTCAATATTTAAAGCCACTTTTTCCAATCGAGGTTTTTTTTATATTTTTTCATGTTCCATGCTCACTATTCAAGATAGTGTTCCATGAATTGAATCAGTTTTACTGCTGAATTGAAAGTAATTAACTAATTACTTTTTCAGCTTCTTATGAATAAGACCAAAATATGTATCCAAAACTAGTAAATTTAGACTATACCCTAAAGTTACAATCTGGAAGTTCATGAAATTATGTATCATTTAAATGATTTTTAATCATAAGTAACATGTAACTTTAGTGTTAAAGAATTA
>NZ_NOZT01000040.1:0-35486 GCF_002412355.1 Acinetobacter sp. YT-02 | reverse complement strand
TGCATAAGTGGTGATTAAGGCGGTGAGTTACACCGTGACAGCCTATGGAATTGAGGTAATCCCTAAAGCAAATGTTTTAGGTTCTTGATGGTGAAGTAGGAATTAAACATCAAACCCACATTGAGTAGGTTTTAAATAACGGTGCATCAATTTAATGCACAAAAGCAGCAATGCACCTTACATGCAGGGACTCGGCTGTACAAACTGGGTGAATGTCTAGCTCCGATTCATCAGGCGCTGCAAAATCAGGGCGATATTGATCATCAGAGTTTGGCAGGTGTGGTTGCAACAGGAACACATGGCACAGGTGTGGATTTACCTTGTCTATCGGCTTTGGTGACTGATTTTGAACTGCTCACAGCAGAGGGTGAGGTGTTGCAATGTTCACCTGAACACAATGCTGAAATTTTTCAGGCAGGTCGGGTCGCGCTGGGCAGTTTTGGGGTGATGACCAAAATCACTTTACAAAACCGTTCGCGCTATAAACTCAAAGAGCAGCTACGTTTATGTGCCTTGAGTGATATTTATCAATATATAGACCGTTGGAAGCATCAACATCGCCATATTGAGTTTTGGGCATTTTTACACAGTGATCAGGTGATTTTAAAAACCTTAGATGAGAGCCGAGGATTGACGGATCCTCGTCCGCAACATTGGTTATCAGAAGACCGTTTATTAAATTTTTGTTCGGAAATAACCCGTGTTTTTCCACAGTTAAATCCGTATTTACAATCTTTGTTGGGCGTGTTTATCAAACCGAGTACTCATGTCGATTGGTCGAGTCAAATTTTCCCAACGCCACGCAATACCAAATTTAACGAAATGGAATACCAATTGCCTGCCGAGCAAGGTTTGGCGTGTTTAGAAGAATTATTGGCGGTTTTGAAACAACAGCGTGTCGCCATGTTTTTCCCAATCGAGTTTCGCTATTTCAAAGGCGATGATATTTGGCTGAGTCCTTTTTATGGACGGGATTCGGTGTCTATTTCAATCCACCAATTTTATAAACAAGATTGCCAACATATTTTTAAATGGGTCGAACCGATTTTACAAAAATATCAGGGACGTCCACATTGGGGCAAATTGCACAGTATGCAAGCGGATCAATTACGTGAGTTATATCCAAAATGGGATGATTTTATGCAACTTCGTGAGCAGCTTGATCCACAGCAAAAATGGATTAACCCATATTTAAGACAAATTTTCACGATTCCAAGTTTGAGTGCAGCGTGATGTTCAATAAACAACTCAAGCAATCGCAAAATAAGAGCATTCAATTAGGGAGCGTGACATGCAAAGTGATTATTTTCAGCAACTCACCCACAGTTTGCAGCAACAGGGTACAGGAACACCGCAACTGATTGTGGATATGGCACGTTTTCAGCATAACTTGGATTATGTTGCAGCCCATTTGCCTGCACGGTTGCAACCACGACTGGTGGTGAAATCGCTAGCGTGTTTGGAGATATTGCAACACGCAAGCCAAAGTCTGAATACGCAGCGTTTTATGTTGTTTCATCTGCCACATTTGTATGAAGTGATGCAGCAATTTCCACAAGCAGATGTACTGTTTGGCAAGCCAATGCCAATACGTGCGGTAGATGCTTTTTATCAGCAGGTGATGGCGTCTGCTGAGAATATCCAATTGCATTTACAATGGTTGGTTGATCAACCTGCACGTTTACAACAGTATTTACATTTGGCACAACAACGCCAGCTTTGTTTGAATATTAATCTTGAAATTGATATCGGTTTGCATCGTGGTGGGGCGCAAGATCATGCTGGATTTATGCAAATGCTGGAATTGATTCAGCAGCATCCACAACATTTAAAACTGTCAGGTTTGATGGGGTACGATGCGCATGTGGTGAAATTACCAAATGTATTTCATGCACAAGCCAAAGCCTATCAACACTCACAGCAGCAATATAGAAATTATAAACAACTGATTCAGCATCATTTTCCAAAGTTGTGGCAGGATGACTTGTGTTTTAACGGTGGTGGTAGCCTGACATTTATGCAGCATTGTCAGCACAGTGAATGTAATGATCTGGCTTTTGGTTCGATGTTGCTTAAACCCAGTGATTTTGATTTAAAAATCTTGTCAGATTTGCAATCGGCTTTGTGGATTGCAACACCTGTTTTAAAGGTATTGGCTGCGGTACTAGTGCCAGGCTTAGATCGTTTGCAGTCCTATTTGCCACAATCCAATCAAGCCGTTTTTGTTTATGGTGGCTATTGGATGGCAGATTATGTTTATCCTGAGAGCAGTCATCCACATGCTTTATACGGACGCAGTAGCAATCAAGAGTTGATTCAAGTACCCAAACAGCATCGCATCCAAATAGATGATTATGTATTTTTACGCCCGCAACAGAGTGAGGCGGTGTTGCCACAGTTTGAAGCGGTGTATGCCTATCAACATGGACAATTCACGCCGTGGGCAACCTTTAGGGAATAAAAACAGCTGAAATGCCGATTCTTTGGCTTTTTTAGTACACAAAGGTTTAAACCTGTACGCAAGCCGTGTAAAATTTAAGGCGCTTTTTATTTATACACCGTTTTTATCTTTTGAGGGTCTCCCTTAATCATAATCTCGCGGTGATATGCTCCATGGTACGGGGCATCACTCCTTAAGGATTTTTATCTATGCCTATTATCACTTTGCCAAATGGCGATCAAAAACAGTTTGATCAAGCCGTATCTGTGATGGAAGTTGCTCAAAGCATCGGTCCGGGTCTTGCCAAAAATACAGTTGCTGGACGTGTGAATGATCGTTTGGTCGATGCCTGCGATTTAATTACCGAAGATGCAACCCTACAAATTATTACGCCTAAAGATGAAGAAGGCGTAGAGATTATCCGTCACTCATGTGCGCACTTAGTGGGGCATGCGGTAAAACAGCTTTTCCCTGAAGCGAAAATGGTGATTGGCCCTGTCATTGAAGAAGGTTTCTACTATGACATCTGGATGCCTCGTCCATTTACGTTAGATGATTTGGCAGCAATCGAAGAGCGTATGAAAAAGCTCATCGACCAAGATTATGATGTTGTGAAAAAAATGACCCCGCGTGATGAAGTAATTGCAGAATTCACAGCGCGTGGCGAAGAATATAAATTACGTTTGATTGCAGACATGCCAAACGAAACTCAAATGGGTTTGTACTATCATCAAGACTATTTGGATATGTGCCGTGGTCCACACGTTCCAAACACTAAATTCTTAAAGTCGTTCAAACTCACCAAAATTTCTGGCGCTTACTGGCGCGGTGATGCGAAAAACGAACAGTTACAACGTATTTATGGTACGGCTTGGGCAGACAAAAAGCAGCTCGCGGCGTATATCAAACGTATTGAAGAAGCAGAAAAGCGTGACCACCGTAAAATTGGTAAAGCTTTGGACTTGTTCCACATGCAGGAAGAAGCGCCGGGCATGGTGTTTTGGCATCCAAATGGTTGGACGATTTACCAAGTACTTGAGCAATACATGCGTAAAGTACAACAAGACAACGGTTACCTAGAAATTCGTACCCCGCAAGTGGTCGATTTCACGCTATGGGAAAAATCAGGACATGCTGCCAACTACGCAGACAATATGTTTACCACCCATTCTGAAAACCGTAACTATGCAGTAAAACCAATGAACTGCCCATGTCACGTACAAGTCTTTAACCAAGGGCTAAAGTCATATCGTGATTTGCCAATTCGTTTGGCAGAATTTGGTTCATGTCACCGTAACGAGCCATCGGGTTCATTACACGGCATTATGCGCGTACGTGGCTTTACTCAAGACGATGCCCACATTTTCTGTACCAAAGAACAAATTGGGCCAGAAGTTGCAGACTTTATCAAACTGACTTTAGATGTTTATAAAGATTTCGGTTTTGAAGAGGTGCAAATGAAACTGTCTACACGTCCTGAAAAACGTGTGGGAGATGATGCACTTTGGGATATGGCAGAAAAATCTTTGGCAGATGCTTTGGATGCTGCAGGTCTGGAATGGGAGTTACAACCGGGTGAAGGTGCGTTCTACGGTCCGAAAATTGAATTCTCACTGAAAGACTGCTTAGGTCGTGTGTGGCAATGTGGTACAATTCAGTGTGACTTTAACTTGCCTGAGCGTTTAGAGGCATCTTATGTCACTGAAGACAATGATCGTGATCAGCCTGTAATGTTGCACCGCGCAATTCTTGGCAGCTTTGAACGATTTATTGGTATACTTATTGAACACTATGCAGGCTTTATGCCACCATGGTTAGCGCCAGTGCAAGCTTGTGTCATGAATATTACCGATTCACAAGCTGCTGCAAGTGAACAGGTCGTCGCAAAACTTAAAGAAAACGGTATTCGTGCTATTTCTGACTTGAGAAATGAGAAAATCGGCTTTAAGATTCGTGAGCGTACATTAGAGCGTATTCCATACTTACTGGTACTTGGGGACCGTGAAGTGGAAGAAGGAACGGTAAACGTCCGTACTCGCTCAGGAACAAATTTGGGTACTATGTCAATTGATGCTTTCATTGACCTAGTGAAAACAGCCGTCGCAGAACGCGGCCGGTATATTGTGGAGTAACAGCGATTAAACAGCCTGACCGTAATCAACAGGGCGGAAAATCTAACCGTCCTGCTTTGAATGATGAAATTCGTGCAAAAGAAGTCCGTCTTGTAGACGAAAATGGTGAGCAAAAAGGTATTGTAAGCTTGGCTGATGCATTACGCGCAGCAGAAAGCGTTGACCTTGACTTGGTGGAAATTGTGGCAAATGCCGAACCACCGGTGTGCAAAATCATGGACTTTAACAAGCATTTGTTTGATCTAAAGCAAAAGCAGAAAGAAGCGAAGAAAAAACAGCATCAAGTACAGGTGAAAGAAATCAAGCTCCGCCCTGCGACTGATGTTGGTGATTACAACGTAAAATTACGTGCAATTATCAAATTCCTTGAAGAAGGGAACAAGGTAAAAATCACTTTACGCTTCCGTGGTCGTGAAATGGCTCACCAACAGTTAGGTTTGGCTCAATTGCAAAAAGTTGAAGCAGATGTAATTGAATATGGTGTAGTTGAACAAGCACCAAAAATGGAAGGTCGTCAAATGGGTATGTTGCTTGGTCCTAAAAAGAAAAAGTAATCCCATCTTGAACAAAAGAAGCACTGCACCTTGGCGGTGCTTTTTTTTTGTGTGATGAAAGTGAGCATCTATGTTTCATGTTTATGAGATATGCCATTCGATAAAAAAACTCTACGCAGCGACACGCAACAAACGCTTAAAAACATGCTATAACTAAAACCGCAGTAGAAGAATGCTGGTCAAAAAGCAAAAAAAGTAATGAAGGATAAAACATGATTGATCTTTATTATTGGGGCACCCCCAACGGTCATAAAATTAGTATTGCACTTGAAGAAATGGGTTTGGAATATCAAATTTTCCCCATCAATATTTCAGAAGATGATCAATTTCAGCCAGATTTTTTAAAAATTTCGCCCAATAATAAAATTCCTGCAATTGTCGATCAGAACGGTCCGCGTGGTGAGCCAATCTCTGTGTTTGAGTCGGGTGCAATTTTGCAATATCTAGGGCGCAAAACTGGCATGTTTTATCCTACCGATGAACAGGAGCGTGTTGAAGTAGAGCAGTGGCTCATGTGGCAAATGGGTGGTTTTGGTCCAATGTTAGGACAGAATCATCATTTTAGCCGTTATGCACCAGAGAAAATTCCTTATGCGATTGAACGCTATATCAATGAATCCAAGCGTTTGTATGGCGTGTTAAATAAGCAGTTGATGGGGCAAAAGTACGTGGCGGGCGAATATTCAATTGCTGATATGGCTATTTTGCCGTGGGCGTTACGTCATGACTGGCAAAATATTTCGCTGGAAGATTATCCGTATGTACAAGACTATATTACACGGCTGACTGCGCGCCCTGCAGTGCAGAAAGCACTCGCGATTCAAGTTTAAATCTACTTTTATGCTAAGATGCCAGCCACCTGATACCTCACTTTTTCAGGTGGCTTTTTTATTGGATGAGCTATGCAAGAATTTTTTTTAAACTTTACCAAGATTGTTGAGCAAAATGCCAAAGTGTATTGGAGCATTATTTTGGGCATTGTGTCTTGCTTGATCTTATTTGTGATCGAAGCATTTCATGTGCAGAATATGATTGCGGCTTTAAATAGCACAGATCAACAGGTTTTACGTGCTGCGATTGAGCCTGTTACTCAGCGTTATACATGGGCACGTGCGGCACTTATTTTGCTTAGTATTGTTTGGGCGAACTGGGAATATCGTAAAACCAAGCAGGCTTTAGGGCTTTAAATCGTCTATGCTTTGGACGCTGTTTGGTTTATTTTTATCTGCATTTGGTGCGGCAACTTTATTGCCTTTACAGTCCGAAGCTGTGTTGTTGGGGCTGTTATATGAAGGCAGCTATGCACCCATTTGGCTGATTAGCATTGCCAGTCTAGGCAATATTTTAGGTTCTTGTGTGAACTGGTATTTGGGACTCAAGATCGAACATTATAAAGATAAAAAGTGGTTTCCTGTTTCGGCTACACAATTAGAAAAAGCACAGCACACCTACGCCAAATATGGGTTTTGGTCTTTACTGCTCAGTTGGGTGCCGATTATTGGTGATCCAATTACGCTGATTGCAGGTTTAATGAAAGAACATTTTGCCCGTTTTGTGTTGATGGTGAGTCTAGCCAAAATCGGGCGTTATCTGTTTATTTATTTTGTTTATACATGGGTTTAAGCAAGCAACCCCTATTAACTATAGACACTTATGACTGTTCTTGAGCATCACACGTGTTTAAATCAAAATAAATTTCATCTTTTAATTTTGACTTTTTATACAGCCAAAATTGACGCGGTACATCTACTTGAGCAGCTTTCACTGCAGCTAAAACTTGTTGATCAAGTGCGTATTGTCCCGAACCTTGTGTCAATTTCACACGTTTCACTTCGCCATGCTTATTTACTTTGAATTGAAACTTTAACTTACGTGAGTGATTTTTTAAATCTTCCGCACTTAAGTTTAATTGTGGTTGACTACGATACTTATATTGAACTTTTTGCTGTTGTTGCTGTGCTAACCATTGTTTAGATTGAAAATCAAACTGGCAATCTTCGTGCTGGTTATCCTGAAATCTTAAATTAAAGCTTTGAAAACCAATGGTCGGTACGGCAGTATCTTCTACATAGGTCGGTTGAATTTCAGCAGTGCGAACCGCTTGTAATAAGGCATCATCTAATTTTTTCAGCCCTGTACTTTCTTGAATAGTGGCTTGACTGATTTTGCCGGTTTCATCTGCATAAATACGCACAATTGCAGCTCGGTTTTGTTGATTTAAATCTTCATTTTTATATTTGGGTTGTGGAAACTTGCGCCATGCTAAGCGTGTGGTGAGATGAGCAGGCAAGGCAGCACTTTTTTGTACTTCGAGTGTGGCTTTTGGTGTCGATTTCTGCTGCGGTGGTTTTGCAAAAAGATGCGTCGCACTGAGTCCAAGCAATAGAGTTATATATAAAGATGTTTTCATCATATTACGGTCTTTTTTATTTCACACAAGACGAGGCGAAGTATTGATGGAATTGTGGATAATCGCAAGGGTAATCCGCAACTTATTGCAAGTTTTTAGGGTGTTGATCTGCACAATTTTTGACAGAGCTTTAGCTTTATTTTGAATTGTAGTGGGTGTTCACAATTCCAGTATTTTTTCCTGAGTTGAATTACGGCAAATGAGTGAGGTAATGATCATTTTTTATTTAGCCAATATGCTTTTGTTTTAAGCAAAGATGCTTTAGAATACTCGCTCCCTTACCTGCAGGTCGTTTTTGCAATGGTGCAGACGTGCCGAACAGGTGTTTAAAGAGGTTGTTATGGCTAAGTTAAAAACTCGCCGTGGTGCAGCTAAACGTTTCAAAGCGACTGCTAACGGTTTCAAGCGTAAACAAGCGTTCAAACGCCACATTTTGACCAAAAAATCTGCTAAACGTATCCGTCAATTGCGCGGCTGTGTAATGGTTCACGTGAGTGACGTTGCTGCTGTTCGTGCTATGTGCCCATACATCTAAGGAGATTATAAATGGCTCGTGTAAAACGTGGTGTACAGGCTCATCGCCGTCATAAAAAAATTCTTGCTCGTGCTAAAGGTTACTATGGTGCTCGTTCACGCGTATATCGCGTAGCGTTCCAAGCGGTAATCAAAGCAGGTCAATACGCTTACCGTGACCGTCGTCAAAAGAAACGTCAATTCCGTGCTTTATGGATTGCGCGTATCAATGCGGGCGCTCGTCAAAATGGTTTATCGTACAGCCGTATGATCGCTGGCTTGAAAAAAGCACAAGTGATTATCGACCGTCGCGTACTTGCTGACATCGCTATGCATGACGCAGTTGCATTTGCTGCTTTAGCTACAAAAGCTAAAGATGCATTAGCTGCATAAGTCTTTATGACTTAAAAGAAAGACCGCATTTGCGGTCTTTTTTTATGCCTGAAATTTAGGGTCTCTGCCAAGTTTCATAACTCAATCTGAGAAATTTTTAGCCACAGCCTGAGCAAAAACAAGCACTGCTTTGTTTGCAGCGGAAGGCGCAGCGAAGGACAAGCATATTTTTTGCTGCTATTGCGTTATGTGCCGGTCATTTAGAATGACTAAATTTCCTGTCCCATGCCTTATATCAGCTAAAAAATATGCGTTGTCGCAAACATAGACGAATTGTCAACAGCCCCTAAGCTTATAAACCAAAATAATAGGCAGCTGCACAAATAACCACAGTCATTAAAATCAGTTTAATCACGGCAGATGTACCCACTTTATGCGTAGCTGCAGGTGTTGGTATTTGTGGTGAAGCGATGTTTTGTACTTGGCTAGGCGTTGATTCAAAAGGATCAGGTGTTTGCACTGGCGTGAGCTGTGCGGTCTGATAATGGTTCGCAACCTTGGTGATAAATTTGGCGTGTAAATCTTCAAGTTTCTGAGAAAAATGACGTAAATTGAGTTGTTCGCTTGGTTCAAGTTCTGTGCCATCGGCATGATAAGGATGCTGGATTTGATTCTGAATGTGTTGATCCAGTGCATCTAAACGATACAGCATCTGATGTGCATAGGCAGCAGGGTAGTCTGCGGGAATTAACGCCAAAGTTGGGTATATGCTTTCAGTTGCGTTTTGAGTAAGATCTACACCGAAATAAGGTTTAGCGCTTTGCTCTGGTTCAACAAACTCTGTAGCACAAGGATTTAAAAATAACTCGGAGCGAATAAAGCGATCAATTTCATCCCAGTTTGGAGAGGCAAAATCTGTATCGAGCTGTCTGGCAAGTTTGTGATTTAATTGATAACGCCACATGACTTCTTGACGTAGCTCGCTCTGTTGGGAAACAGGCGCCATATAATCTTGTTCTGCGGTATACCATTCTGCAAGCTCTTTTCCGAAAATCCAAGCAGATTTGTGCTGTGCCTCGTGACTCACAATAAAGTGTGCAAAAGGCAATAACTCTACATTTGGATTGGGGTTTTTTTCATCATTTAAAATACTTGCCTGATGTAGGCTTAAACGTCGCACACCTTGTTGTTTAAGATGCTCTAACCAGATTTGAAAGTGTTGTGCCAGTAAATGTTGTGACAATAAATCACGAAACTGAATTTGATGCTGGTTAAACACTTGATGCTTGAGCCAATGATTAAAACTTAAATCTTGAGCCAAATATTCATTGCCATAAGTCACAAGGGTAAGTTGCTGTTTCCAAATCTGATCGAGCGCCATAATGTTGAGATCTCGTGGTGATTGGCTTTATCTTATACTTTTTGTATTTCAAGATGCTAATCTAATTTTCATTACATCGAAGCTTCATCAAAGCGACTAAAAACTGTTAGAATACGGGGTTTTTAAATTATTTCTAAATTGTTGCTTTTGAGAGTTACTATGTCACTGGAAGCCCTGACCAATGAAGCGCTCGCTGCAATTGCAGCAGCAGAGGACCTTGCTACACTCGACCAGGTGCGAGTGCAATTTACGGGGAAAAAAAGCCAGCTTGCGGAACAATCCAAAGCACTGGGTAAAATGGACCCTGAACAGCGTAAAGAATTTGGTGCACAAATTCATGCTGTGCGTGAAGCAATCAATGCGGCATTAACTGCGCGTCAAACTGAATTACAACAAGCGGCTTTGGCACAAAAACTGGCGAATGAAACCGTTGATATTGCTTTGCCAGGTCGTGGTCAAAGCATCGGCAGTATTCACCCAGTTACGCAGGTACAGGAACGTATTTGCCAATTCTTTACCAAAGCAGGTTTTACCGTGGCAACGGGCCCAGAAGTTGAAGATGACTATCACAACTTTGAAGCGTTGAATATTCCAGGACATCACCCTGCGCGTGCCATGCACGATACTTTCTATTTTGATGTGAATCATTTATTGCGTACCCACACGTCGGGCGTACAAATTCGCACCATGGAAAATCAACAGCCGCCTATTCGTATTGTTTGTCCAGGTCGTGTGTATCGCTGTGACTCAGACCAAACACACTCACCGATGTTCCATCAAATTGAAGGCTTATACGTCGCAGAAAATACCAGTTTTGCAGAACTCAAAGGTTTGTTAATTAACCTGTTAAACGAATTCTTTGAAAAAGACTTAAAAGTACGTTTCCGTCCATCTTATTTCCCATTCACAGAGCCAAGTGCCGAAGTGGATATTATGGATGAACGTGGTCGCTGGTTGGAAGTTTTGGGCTGCGGTATGGTGCATCCAAATGTGTTACGCGCTTCAGGCATTGATCCAGAAAAATATAAAGGTTTTGCCTTCGGTTTAGGGGTAGAGCGTTTTGCGATGTTGCGTTATGGCATCAATGACTTGCGTATGTTCTACCAAAATGATGTGCGTTTCTTGCGCCAGTTTGCTTAAAACTTTTTAAACAACCTTTCCTAAAATTAGGAGAGGGAAAAGAGATTATTTTTAAATTTTAAAAATCCCCCTAAATCCCCCTTTGTAAAAGGGGGACTTACGCGAAATAAATAGAAGTGTGGGAATTCCCCTCTTTATTAAAGAGGGGTTAGGGGAGATTCAGGAAATGAATGTATGAAAATTAGCGAAAATTGGCTACGCACGTGGGTTAACCCAGCCATTGACAGCGATACTTTATCGAATCAACTCACGATGCTGGGTCTAGAAGTTGATGATATGTCACCAGCAGCAAAGCCATTTACAGGCGTTGTGGTGGGTGAAGTCTTAACGGTTGAACAGCATCCAGATGCAGATCGTTTACGTGTGACTACGGTAAATATTGGTTCAGGTGAGCCGTTGCAGATTGTGTGTGGTGCGCCAAACGTGCGTGTAGGTATGAAAGCACCTGTGGCAACCATTGGTGCGGTATTGCCAGGCGACTTTAAAATCAAAAAAGGCAAACTGCGTGGTGTGGAATCACAAGGGATGCTCTGCGGCGCATCAGAAATTGACCTTGAAGATAAACTTGATGGTTTATTGGAACTGCCTGCAGATGCACCTGTAGGTGTGAATGTACGTGAATATCTTGATCTAGATGACCATGTCATTGATATCAGTATTACTCCAAACCGTGGTGATTGTTTCAGTATTCGTGGTATTGCCCGTGAAATTGGGGTGATTAACCAATTGCCAGTGAATACACCTGACATTCAGGCAGTAGCGGCAACTATTCAGGATGAAAAAACTGTACAAAGTTTGACGGAAGGCTGCCCACGTTATTTAGGTCGTGTGATTAAAAATGTAAATACCAAAGCCGCTACACCTGAGTGGATGGAGCGCGCGTTGGCACGTTCAGGTATCCGTCAGCACAGTATTTTGGTTGATATTACCAACTATGTCTTGATTGAATTGGGTCAGCCAATGCACGCTTTTGATGGTGCTAAAATTCAAGGTGGCATTCAAGTTCGTCAAGCGACTGCAGCAGAAAAATTGGTGCTGTTAAACGAGCAAGAAGTTGAGCTGCAAGATGATGTGATGGTGATTGCCGATGACGCAAAAGTATTGGCGATGGCGGGCATCATGGGTGGTTTATCTTCTGCGGTAAGTGATGAAACCACAGAAATTTTCCTTGAATCCGCTTTCTTTGCACCATTGCATATCGCAGGTCGTGCACGTCGTTATGGTTTGCATACCGATGCCTCACAGCGTTATGAACGTGGTGTCGATTTTGAATTGCCATTATTGGCGATGAACCGTGCATCACAACTGATTGCAGAATTTGCTGGCGGCGAATTTGGTCCAATTACAGTGGCAGAACAAGCAGCACACTTACCAACACGTGAAGCAATTGCGTTAAATCAAGCGCAAGTCGATCAGCTCTTGGGTTATCACGTTGATGCTACATTTATTGCCGATGCTTTAACTCGTTTAGGCTGCGAAGTTACTGTTCAAGCTGAAGGTCAGTGGAGCGTTGTACCACCATCACATCGTTTTGATATGGCAATTTACCAAGACTTAATTGAAGAAGTTGCTCGTATTCACGGTTATGACAACATTCAAATCAGTTTGCCTGTGATTGATGTGCAATTAGCAAAATACCAAGATCAGTTTGAAGTTGCGCAATTACGTCAAACCGCAGTGACTTTAGGTTATCAAGAAGCAATTAGTTTTAGCTTTGCCGATGCAAAATTGGAAAAACAATTAAACCCTGCAGTGAATCCGTTGGCATTGGCGAATCCAATTTCAAGCGATTTGGCAGTAATGCGCTCAACGTTGTTATCCAGCTTAATTCCATGCGTTCAGTACAACGTGAATCGTCAACAAAACCGTGTGCGTTTCTTTGAGTTGGGTTTACGTTTTGATTATCAACATGCAGCAAGCATTCATGACTTGAAGCAAATTCCAACTTTGGCATTGATTGCGGTGGGTGCTAAACATGCAGAATCTTGGCATGCTAAAGCTCAGCCTATGGATTTCTTCGATTTTAAAGGCGATATTGAAGAAATTTTAGCTGCAGGTCGTGTGCAGGTAGAGTATGTTCGTTCAGAGCGTACTTGGTTGCATCCTGGACAATCTGCTGAAATTTTGGTAGATGGTCAGTCTATTGGTTACTTTGGTCGTTTACATCCATCTTTAGAAGATGAGCTGGATTTAGGCACGGCTTGGGTAGCAGAACTCGATCAAACAGCAGTTTTGCAAACTTATGTATCTAATTTTACAGAATTATCACGTTTTCCATCGGTTAGACGTGATATTGCGCTTTTAATTAGTGATAAGATAAATGTAAGCGAAATTCAGCAACTTATTGAAAAAACGGGTGGAGCGCTGTTAGACTCAACTTGGTTATTCGATGTGTATACTGGACAAGGTGTTGAACAAGGCAAGCGTTCTTTGGCTTTTGCTCTGTTATGGCAACATCCAACACGTACACTTGAAGATGCTGAAATTAAATCTGGTATGGATAACATTCTGCAAGTGTTGGAAAACACTTACCAAGCGACATTGAGGGCTTCATGACAGCATTAACAAAAGCAGAAATGGCTGATCATTTAAGTGAGCTCACGAGTTTAAACCGCCGTGAAGCGAAACAAATGGTCGAGTTATTTTTTGATGAGATCAGCCAAGCACTGATCTCTGGCGAGCAAGTTAAACTTTCAGGGTTTGGGAACTTCGAGTTACGTGATAAACGTCAACGACCTGGTCGCAACCCGAAAACAGGCGAAGAAATTCCAATTTCAGCCCGCCGTGTAGTCACATTCCGCGCAGGGCAGAAATTCCGCCAGCGTGTGGGAAATGAGCAGATCGATTGATCTGCTTTTTTTTATGCTTTTTATAAGAGATTTTAGAAAGACGCTGTGATTTAGCAAGACATAGTGATTGATCTTGCAATTGGGAGACTTGAATCAAACTATGGATATGAATGAAAACACTGTAGAGCTGAACAAGACGCTACCTAAGAATTGAGCGTGGAGATGAGAAACCAAAAGGTTATATCGAAATAAATGCCGAATGGGGTTAAGTGTTTTGGTTAAATGCTTTTATATGCTGAATCATCTACTTGAAAAAGATGGATTGAGCGATTTGGAGATATTGTGCTGAGTAAAATAAATTTTAGACAAAATATTCAGAAATAAAAAAGAGAGCCATCGGCTCTCTTTTTGTACTGCATAATCGTATCGATTATTGAGCAGCAGCTTCAGAAGCAGCAGCAGCAGCGTCTACAGCAGCATCAGCAGCGTCAGTTGCAGCAGCAGCAGCAGTGTCAGCAGCATCTACAGCAGCTTCAGCGCCAGAAGCAACTTCTACAGCAGCAGCGTCAGCAGCAGCTTCAGCTTCAGATGCAGCTACAACAGCTTCAGATGCAGCAGCGTTAGCGTCAGCAGCAGCTTCTTCAGTTTTTTTAGCACAACCAACGAAAGCTAAAGTAGTAGCAACTGCAGCAGCAATAGCGATTTTTTTGAATAACATGGCATCACTCTCTAAAATATGAGATTAAAAAAAACCGACGTTAGTCTGTTGTATGCTTTTATTATTCCTAAATTTTGTTAGGCACTAACAACGCAGGCGCAGTCTAACTGGTCTGCGAATATGCTATCACTGCGCTTTTTGAATTGCTACTAGGTTGATTGAAAAAAAGGCAAAAAAACGCGAAAAATACGTGCTTTTTTAACAGAAAATAACAATTAATTTGGCATTTTAGATTGGAGAGTTGCACGGTAACTGGCTAAAAACTAAAAGGTTTTTACTAAATATTTTTTTATAATCATTTACTTAAAAATAAGTTTACATATACCGCGTGCAATTGTGTCTTTATGTAAATTTTGTCAACCAAATAAAAAAGCCATCGTTTTAAGATGACTTTTTTAGGTGTTCTAATATTTATAGCCGTTTAATTGGCTGCTTTACGTTTCATTTGATCAAAGAAGTCGTCATTAGTTTTGGTTTCTTTCATGCGATCAAGCAAGAATTCCATTGCTGCCAATTCATCTTGAGTGTGTAACAATTTACGCAAAATCCAAACTTTACGCAAATTATCTTCACTCATTAAGCGCTCTTCACGACGTGTACCTGATTTTTTGATGTTCATGGCAGGGAAAACACGTTTTTCTGCAATACGACGGTCTAAGGTAATCTCTTGGTTGCCTGTACCTTTAAACTCTTCGTAAATCACTTCATCCATTTTACTGCCAGTTTCAATCAGTGCAGTTGAAATAATGGTTAGAGAACCACCTTCTTCAATATTACGTGCAGCACCAAAGAAGCGTTTTGGACGTTCTAAAGCGTGCGCATCAACACCACCTGTTAAAACCTTGCCTGAAGAAGGTACGACAGTGTTGTAGGCGCGTGCCAAACGGGTAATCGAATCCAGTAAAATCACCACGTCTTTTTTATGTTCAACTAAACGCTTGGCTTTTTCAATGACCATTTCTGCAACTTGAACGTGACGAGCAGGTGACTCATCAAATGTTGATGCAATCACTTCACCGCGCACGGTGCGTTCCATTTCAGTCACTTCTTCAGGGCGTTCATCAATGAGAAGTACAATCAAGAACACTTCTGGGTTGTTACGAACAATCGACTGAGCGATGTTTTGTAGCAACATGGTTTTACCCGCTTTAGGCGGAGCCACAATAATTGAACGCTGACCTTTACCAATTGGCGCAACCAAATCTACCACACGTGCAGTTAAGTCTTCAGTTGTTCCATTACCTAACTCCATCACCAACTGTTCTGTTGGGAAAAGCGGGGTTAAGTTTTCAAATAAGATTTTATTACGTGAATTTTCAGGGGTGTCATAGTTAATTTGATTGACTTTGAGCAAAGCAAAATAACGTTCGCCTTCTTTTGGTGGACGAATCGTACCTGTAATGGTGTCACCCGTGCGCAGGTTAAAGCGACGAATTTGCGAAGGGCTGACATAAATATCATCTGGGCCAGCAAGGTATGAACCTGCAGCTGAGCGTAAGAAACCAAAACCATCAGAGAGAATTTCTAGAACGCCATCACCAAAAATCTCTTCACCATTCATGGCATGGCGCTTTAAGATGGCAAAAATAATGTCTTGCTTGCGGTTACGCGCCATTCCTTCAAGGCCCATAAACTCGGCAATCTTGATGAGTTCGCCAATCGGTTTTTTCTTGAGTTCGGTTAAATTCATAGAGGTTCTGATAGAATTAAAATTCTGGGGTACAGGTTAGAGAGGGAGCAACATTTAGCCGCATTCATACAATAAAATGAAAGCAATTGTATTTGCACAATAACGATTCAGAGCACTGATTCATTGTTTGATTGAAAAATGTGAAAAACAATTTCTGTTGCCGAGCGGCATTTTTGTGTTGTGTCTTTTCAGAAAGAGGATGAAAGATCCTGCGTTTCCTGAGCATGCAATATAAGAGAGAAACGTCTACTTGTCAATTTGTAGGCAAAAAAAATACGCCAATGCGTGGCGTATTTTTTTCATCATCTCTATAAATAGACGATGGATCCATCGACTTAGATATTTTCGTCAATAAATGCAGTCAATTTAGATTTAGGTGCTGCACCGACTTGCTGTGCAACCACTTCACCATTTTTGAACATCAATAATGCTGGAATATTGCGGATGTTGTAGTTCACTGCAGTTTGTTCGCAAGAAGTTACATCAACTTTTACAATTTTAACTTTGCCTTGGTATTCGTCTGCAAGTACTTCAAGTACAGGTGCAATTGCTTTACATGGCGCACACCAGCCAGCCCAGAAGTCAACCAATACAGGAGTATCTGATTGAAGAACATCTGCTTCGAAGTTTGCATCAGTGGTGTTTACGATGTTGCCAGACATGGATTACGCTCCAAATAATTTTTAAGATAGCTTTAGTTAGTATTACATAGCCATCTTGAACAAAGTAGGGGAATCTGTGGATTTTCCACTCAAAATACAAATTTGTCTAATTGATCGTGACGATAACGCTAAACGAAAATGCTAATTCTGTAACACAATTGTCATATATGCAGAAAATTTAAATAGTCGTCAAATTGTGCTGATAAATGGCTTTTAAATTAGGTGTATGTGAATTACTCTAGGCACAATTCTGTCTAGGTTTGTTTGAAGAATGTCTGATTTTTTAATTGATGAAGAGTTACTCGCAGCCATCGATATGGGGTCGAATAGTTTCCACTTGGCAATTGCACGAGTGGATCATGGTGAAGTAAAAAAAGTGGCATCAATGTCAGAAAAAGTACAGTTGGCCGCAGGTTTAGATGAAAATAAGAATTTGACCGAAGCTGCTCAACAACGTGGTTTGGCATGTTTGGCGCGTTTTGTGGGACGTTTAACTGCGGTGCAGTCAAACCGTTTGCGTATTGTGGCAACCAACGCATTGCGTCAGGCCAAAAATGGACATGAGTTTATTCAAAAAGCCGCAGAAATTTTGCCTAAACCTATTGAAATTATTGCAGGGCGTGAAGAAGCCCGTTTAATTTATTTAGGCGTATCGCACACGATGGCAAATAGTGGTCGTCGTTTGGTAATTGACATTGGCGGTGGTTCGACAGAGTTGATTATTGGCGAAGAATTTGAGCCAATTCATACCGAATCTTTACAAATGGGCTGTGTGGCCTATACCAAAACCTATTTTGCCGATGGTGAAATTAGCAAGAGCAGTTTTGAAAAAGCAGTGGTTGCAGCGCGTAAAGAACTGTATTCGATTGCCAATACTTATAAAGAAGCAGGTTGGGATACCGTTGCAGGTTCGAGCGGTACCATTAAAGCCTGTCGTCAAATTACGGTAAATATGGGCTGGAGCAATGAGCAGGAAAATCTGACTCGTGAAGGTTTAGAAAAACTCAAAGACCGTTTGCTCAAGTTTAAACACGTATCAGAAATGGAATTTGATGGTCTAAAAGAAGACCGTCGAGCAGTTTTGCCAGCAGGTTTGGCAATTTTATATGCGGTATTTGATGTATTAGATATCGATAAACTGGTGTATTCCGATGGGGCTTTGCGTGAAGGCGTAATGTATGACTTGTTGGGACGTTTCCAGCATGAAGACATTCGTGATCGCAGTGTACAGGCCTTGATGGGGCGTTATAACTCAGACCCGAAACAGGCTGGACGTGTGGTGAAAACTGCGCAACATTTATTTGACAGCGTGGCAGAATCATTAAAATTAAATAACGAAGATAGTGACTTATTGCGTCGTGCTGCGTACCTACATGAAATTGGTTTAGCCATCAGTCACAGCAGTTATCATCGTCACGGTGCATATTTATTGCAACATTCGGACATTCCCGGTTTCTCACAAATTGACCAAAACTATCTCTCGCATTTGGTCGGCAACCATCGTCGAAAGTTGCGCCAAGACGCGAAAACAGAAGCACTGAAAGCGGGTGGCAATAAAATTGTTTACTTAAGTTTGTTGCTTCGCCTTGCAGTTTTGGTCAACGCAAGTCGTAGCGATGCGATGCTTCCTGCCATTGAATTAAGCATCCGCAATGCGCAACAATGGCAGCTCAGCGTGTCGGGTGATGCCAAACAATGGCCATTGCTTGTCGCTGAATTGCACGATGAACAAGTGCAATTCAAGAATTGGGACATTGAATTGAATATTCAGTCGGAACAATTTGTCGATTAAGATTTGGTTAATTTAGGGATAACAGTCGACTTATGAAAAAAGCTGCTCAATCTAAAGCATGGAAAACCGTGCAAATTGCACGTCATCCTGAACGTCCGCAATTTCTAGACTATGTGGGTGAAATTTTCACTGAATTTGATGCCTTACATGGCGATCGTTTATTTGGTGATGATGGTGCAATGATCGGTGGATTGGCACGCTTTGATGGTCAGCCTGTCATGGTGATAGGTCAACATCGTGGTCGCAGTACCCGCGAAAAATTACAACACAACTTCGGGATGTGTAATCCAGAAGGCTACCGTAAGGCACAGCGTCTTATGGATATGGCAGAGCGTTTTAATCTGCCAGTTTTCACTTTTGTTGATACGATGGGTGCATACCCAGGTGTAGGTGCAGAGGAGCGTGGTCAGGCAGAAGCGATTGCGACCAGCTTGGCACAACTGTCGAACTTAAAAGTACCTGTAATTGCTACAGTATTGGGCGAAGGTGGTTCAGGCGGTGCGTTGGGTATTGGTGTGGCTGACCGTGTGGTGATGTTGTCACACAGTATTTACTCTGTTATTTCGCCAGAAGGCTGTGCGTCTATTCTGTGGAAAACTGCAGAAAAAGCCGAACAAGCCAGTGAAGCATTGGCATTGACTGCAGAAAAACTGCAAAAGATTGGTATTGTAGAATATGTGGTTGATGAAGGTGAGGGTGCGCATTTAAACCCTGAACAAGTCATGCACAGTCTGAAAAATGTGTTAAAAGAAGCTTTGGATGAATTGCAAGCGATGGATGCAACACAACGATGCGAAGAACGTTACCAGCGTTTAATGAAGTTTGGCAGCGACAATTTAGGTCTAGCGTCTTAAGTCAATTACAGGCTTTTCCTGCACAGACAAAATTTTTAATCGGATGTAGTGGCGGTATGGATTCCATGCTGCTACTGCATCTTTTGTCATTTTTGTGTCCTGAAAAAGTGCGCGCGATTTACATTGATCATCAATTGCAAAGCTCAAGTGCTGAGTGGGGTGCATTGGTGCAAGCCACCTGCCAGAATTTAAATGTACCGTGTGTGTTGCAAAAAGTTAATGTGTCTGAGGGTAATTTAGAAAACCAGGCACGTCAGGCGCGTTATCAGGCCTATATGCAGCACTTAGATAGCAACGAAGTTCTAGTGTTGGCACATCATCAGCAAGATCAGGCAGAAACCGTATTGCTGCGTTTGTTTTCAGGCGCAGGTGTGCAAGGACTTGCTGCCATGCAAGCTGTCGATGTACGTGATGACATTAGCATTTGGCGTCCGTTGTTAGATATTTCGCGTGAGCAGATTTGCCAATGGTGCGCTGAATTAAAGCTCGATTATGTGCAAGACCCAAGCAATCAGGATGTGCATTATGACCGAGCTTGGGCAAGAGAAATATTGTGGCCTGTCGTGCAACAGCGTTTTCCTAAAATGCAGCAAGCTGTGACGCGTACTGCAAACTTGATGCAAGATACTGAAAACATTTTGGCAGAAGTTTTGGCGCAGGATTTAGCTGCATGTGGCACAGACTCACAGTTGAATTTAATTCAGTTACAACAATTGTCTTTGTCACGGCAACGTCAGCTATTATCGGCATGGATGAAAGGACAGGCACAATATCGCCCAAGTTTTGATATGGTCGAACGCTTGCAACGTGAGGTGATTCAAGCCAAAGCCGATGCACAAGCGGCATTACATTGTCAGGATTATTATTATCTGCGTTATCAGCAACAATTATTTCGTTTGCCGAAAGCGGAGTATTTAGCTGCAGAACATTTTGAGGCAGAAGAACAAGTGTTATGTTTGCAGGCAGATCAGACTTTTCAAGTGTGGTCTGGCTGTTATCAACTGCAACAAGCCAAAGTCGGTTTATCTGCAACTTTGCTGAATCGTCCGTTAACTTTACGGCCACGTTTGGGTGGTGAAAAAATTCATTTGTATGGTCGGGTGGGCACATGGCCACTGAAAAAAGCCATTCAGGAAGCACAAATTTTTCCGTGGACGCGTCATACAATTCAAATATTAAGCCTAGATAATGTTATGCTAGGCGTTTTTAGCCCCAAAGGCTTTTGGCTTGCACAGTCGGACTATTGTGTCGCAGATGGATGGCAACCGAATTTAGTCTCTTAACGACAAAGAACTCAACGAAGAGCGTGAATCATGAGTGCAGTATTGAATTGTAATATTAGTTTCATTGGCGGTGGCAACATGGCGCAAGCCTTGATTGGTGGTTTGATTGCCAGAGGTTTGCCGCCAACCCGTATTACAGTTTCAGACCCTGTAGAACAAGTGCGTGAATTATTAAAAGAAAAAGATGTGCATGTCACTGAGGATAATTTGGCCGCGATTGCAGATGCAGATATTGTGGTATTTGCAGTCAAACCACAGGTTTTGGCACAAGTATTGCGTCCATTGCACGGTCAGTTTGAAGATAAACTGGTGATTTCGATTGTTGCGGGCGCAGAAATTGCCACGATTTCTGAGTTATTACGTACAGAACGTGTAGTGCGGGTAATGCCAAATACGCCTGCTTTGGTGCAAACAGGTGCACATGGTTTGTATGCAACCGAACAGGTCAATAGCACTGACCGTGAATTGGCAAGTCAGGTTTTGGCAGCGACAGGTTTAACTATTTGGGTAAACTCTGAGGCGCAAATTGATGCTGTGACTGCAGTATCTGGTTCAGGGCCAGCATATTTCTTCTATTTGATGGAAAGTATGATTCGTGCAGGCAAGAACTTAGGTTTAGATGAAAAAGTGGCGACAGCACTGACGTTACAAACTGCTTTGGGTGCAGCACAAATGGCAATTACCAGCTCGAATACACCTGCAGAATTACGCAAAAATGTAACTTCACCAAATGGCACGACCCAAGCGGCAATTGAAGTGTTTGATCATGCGCAAATTTCACAAAATATTCAGGCGGCATTGGCTGCTGCTAAAACGCGTAGTCAAGAATTAGCGCAAGAGTTGAGTGATAGTATTTAATTATTGAAAAACAATGAATTTAAATTTTAGGAAAGTTTAAGTATGGGTGCAAATTCTGCGCTAATTTTTGGCATTATCATTAACGTAGCGATTTTGCTCGTATTCTTCCGTTTCTTAATGCAATTGGCAGCGGTGAGTCCTTATAACCCTGTGGTGCTTTCAACCATTAAAGCCACCAAAATTGTAGATGTATTTGGACGTATTTTTCCAACGGTTGGCAAAGGTCGAGTTAACTCTGCAGCCTTGGCTTTGTTGGTGGTGTTGTATCTACTCAAAATTTTTGGTGTTATGTATCTCAATGGTGCGATGCCGAATAGTCCAATTCACTTACTGATTCTGACTTTTGTGACCATGATTCAGGATTTAATCCGTTTCTGTCGTTATTTGATTTTTGCCACCATTATTTTGAGTTGGGTGGTGATGTTTACTCAATCTCGTGGCCCGTATATTGAGGTGATTCAAGAGTTGGCAGAGCCGTTATTAGCACCATTTCGTCGTTTATTGCCGAACATGGGCATGATTGATTTGTCGCCAATTATTGCATTTTTGGCTTTATATATCGCTGAAATTATTATGAATCAGGTAGCGATTGTATTGCTGACTGGCTTATAAGTCGCATTATCCTAAAACATTAAAAAGGACTCAAATCGAGTCCTTTTTTTGTAGTTTAAGTTTGGGCTGACGACCTTAATGAGTCTTCAGAAATACAAATAACCTGCATCCTGACCTCCTTCTAGGCGAAGGAAGGTGCTGAAAAAAGAGAGCGCAACGACTTTAGTGCGCTTCATCCCAGTTATTGCCTTTTCCGACTTCCACCACCAATGGTACAGAAATTTCCACCACAGATTGCATGACTTCTGCCAACTTCGGCGCGAGTTCATCTGCCGCATCTGCATCGACTTCAAATACCAATTCATCGTGTACTTGCAGCAACATTTTGGCTTGCGCTTGCGGTAACATTTTGTCGACTTCAATCATCGCCATTTTAATAATATCAGCTGCAGAGCCTTGTAATGGCGCGTTAATTGCCGCACGTTCTGCCGCTTTACGTACCATCATATTACGTGCAGCAATATCTGGCGTATAGAGGCGACGACCTAAAATAGTTTCTACAAAACCTTGTTCTAGCGCGACTTGGCGGGTACGTTGCATATATTCATAAATGCCTGGATAACGCTGGAAGTATTGCTTGATGTAGTTTTGTGATTCTTCACGGGTAAACCCAAGCTGACGAATTAAGCCAAATTCCGACATGCCGTAGAGCAGACCGAAGTTTACAGCTTTGGCCTGACGACGCTGATCTGAGGTTACGTCTTCTAAGGCAATACCCAAGACTTCTGCCGCAGTACGGCGGTGCACGTCTTGTCCATGGTTAAAGGCATCGAGTAGGGCATCATCTTGTGAAAAATGTGCCATTAAACGCAATTCGATTTGCGAGTAGTCGGCTGCCAACAACACGCGACCTTCAGGTGCGACAAAGGCTTTACGAATTTGACGACCAATTTCGGTACGAATTGGAATGTTTTGTAAGTTTGGATCGGTTGAAGATAAACGCCCTGTTGCAGTCAAAGCTTGGTGATAACTGGTATGCACTCGATGCGTATCGTTGTTGGCTTGTTTCAGTAAGCCATCGGTATAGGTGCTTTTGAGTTTAGATAAACCACGGTAGTCTAAAATTAAACTACTGATCGGATGCTCAATTTTTTCCAAAACACTTTCACTGGTACTGTATTGACCTGTTGCGGTTTTCTTGCCGCCTTTGAGTCCGAGTTTATCAAACAGGATTTCGCCCACTTGTTTCGGTGAGCTGACATTAAAGTTTTCACCTGCCAATTCTACAATTTGGTTTTCCAAATCTTGCATGGTTTGGGAAAAATCGACACCCAATTGATCTAAAAATTTCAGATCAAGCTGAATGCCATTTTCTTCCATACTGGTCAGCACACGCGCCACAGGCATTTCGATGTTGTGCAAAATATTGACCAATTCAGGATGCTTTTGTAGCTTCGCAGACAGCACTTCATATAAACGATACGTAACATGCGCATCTTCTGCAGCGTAGTGCGCAGCCGTTTCAATTTCAATTTGATTGAAAGTTTTTTGCTTGACGCCTTTGCCTGCAATTTGCTCATAAGATGTGGTCAGGTGGCTTAAATATAAGCGTGCCACATCATCCATGCCGTGACGGGTTGCGACAGAGTTAAGCACATAAGATGCCAACATGGTATCGAAATACCAACCTTGTAAATGAATACCGTGATTTTCAAGCACATGCGCATCATATTTTAAATGATGCCCAATTTTATCCACCGCATTATTTTCTAAAATAGGTTTGATTTGTGCCAAAACCTGATCACGGTTGAGCTGCTGTGGTGCGCCCTCATAATCATGCGCCAAAGGTACGTAATAGGCATCTTTGGCATCGAACGCGATAGAAAAACCAACAATTTCTGCAACGCGATAATCCAGACTGGTGGTTTCTGTATCAAAGGCAAAATGCTGTGCAGTTTGCAAGCGTTGCAGCAAAGCATCCCAATGCGCCTGATCTAAAATGGTGTGGTATGTTGCTGCACCGAGTTGATCATCAACACTGCTTTGCGTGGCTTGATCTTCAGTTTCAATTTCATTGGCTGTCGGTGCGGCGACTGTTTTTGCAGCTTGTTTATAATTGCTGTTATTTGGATTATTTGGATGATCGAGCGATTGTAATTGATTACGGAATTCTAGCTCGGTATATAAATTGCGTAAGGCTTCAACATTAGGGTCTTGTAGTTTTAGATCGGCATAACCAAAGTTCAGATCAAGGTCACAAACAATGCTGGCGAGTTGATGATCTAGCGCGATGCCATCGGCATTGTCTTTAATATTTTGTCCGACTTTGCCTTTAATATGATCGACATTTTCTAAAATCGCACCAATCGAGCCATATTCGGTCAGTAGTTTTGCAGCAGTTTTGGCGCCAATGCCGGGCACGCCCATAATACCATCGGAAGCATCACCCATGAGGGTCAGATAATCAATAATTTGATGCGGCCATACGCCAAACTTGTCAAATACAGCCTGAATATCCATTGGCTTTTCTTTGAAGCTGTCTTCAAGGGTAACTTTTTCAGTCACCAACTGCGCCATGTCTTTATCGCCCGTAGAAATCAGTACTTGCTGTCCTTCGGCTTCGGCACGTTTGGCTAAAGTTCCAATAATATCATCGGCTTCTGCGCCTGGTAGCATGTAAAGTGGAATACCCAAAGCACGAATTAAAGCATGTAAGTATGGAATTTGCTGAGAAAGTTCCTCAGGCATACTTGGGCGGTCACCTTTATAAATTGGCGATAGTTCGTGACGGAAAGTCGGCTCAGGCGTATCAAAAATTACCGCCATGTGAGTAGGCTGAGTACGACGCATCAACTTTTGAATCGCAGAGATCGCGCCACGAATAGCATTGGTATGTAAACCAGTTGACGTGGTTAATGGTGGTAGTGCGTGAAAGGCACGAAATAGAAAATATGAGCCATCGACCAAGACAAATGGTGGCATGGATTGATTCCTTCTGCAAATAAGCAGTTTATTGTACGTGATTTTTGCAGTTGTCGCAGAAACTGATTTTTAAGGCAAGTGTTGCAGACGCACAGTTACCGAATTGCTGATGAATCCTGATTCAGAATCGTGCTGTCTGTTGTATGATCGGAGCCATGACAATATCAATAAAATGAAGAGCAATGCAGACAGGGCAGAATGAAATTCGAATCATTTGGTTCATGCTATTAATCATAATTTCAATTGGCGCATGGTGGCTCGGTGTGCCGATGCTGAGTTATATCTGTGCAGTTGCTGCGGTGGTCAGCGTGATGTTTTTTGTGGGACGAGTGCAGAACTCACTGGAACAGGTTGTGGATGCACAGTCACAAGTACAACGCCAAAGCTCTAAAACTCCTTTATATATCGCCGCTTTTATTGCTTTTTTAGGAATATTGCTGGATTGGTATTTACTGACATCTATTGCTTTAAGTGCATGGATTTTTATGTTGTTGCGATGGTTGCAGCGTTTGGAGCAAGGACTGTATCAATTACAGCAATTACAAAGTGCCGCTAAGCTTCAGGCGCATGCTCAAAAGAGCTATCCTCAAAAGACCAATGCTCAAGAGAAAAAGGTTCAAACGCAATTCGCAGAGCATATTTTAGCCAATACATCTGAAGTTGATGCAAGTCTTTCATCAGTTAAGGCAAATGTGGATGATGGTGTTATATCAACCGCTTCTCAACCTGATACCATCGCTATTCAATCTGATTCCACATTATCGAGCGAGCCGAATTCTGTTCGGGAACAAGCAGCTCAAGTTTCTTATCCATATCAAGACCAAGAGTATCTACATCAAGAATATTCAGCTCCAGATTTAGCCAAATCCTCAAGGTCTGTTGCACCTTTTGCAACTCAGTCGCGCTCATCAAGTAACAGTTTATTGCAACAAGCTCAATCATGGCTGATACATGGTAATCCTGTATTAAAAGCAGCAATTGTAGTGTTACTCATAGGCGTGGTGTTACTGCTACGTTTTGTTACTGAACATTGGCAATTTAGTTTGGCAGTGAAACTTTTGTTCGTTGCTGGCGTGAGTGCAGCAGTGACAGTATTCGGTTATCTGTTACGCAACAAAAATCGCAGCTTTGCTTTGGGTGTGCAAGGTTTGGGGTTGGCTGGGCTGTGTCTGACCTTATTTTTTGCCTATTACAATTTGGTCATTCCAAATTTAGCTATCGCCAGTCTGTGTTTTATTGTGGTGATGTTGCTCACGCTCTGGCTGAGTTTAAAACAACAATCAGTCGAACTTGCCCTCATGGCAATGCTGATTGCGTATTTCGCACCGTTTACTTTACCTGTTCGTAATGCAACAGCCATTGAATTTATTGCCTATTATTTGCTGATTAATATTTCGGTTGCCATTTTAAGTAGTTTACGTCCGTGGAAATATTTAAATCAAATTGCGTTTTTAATGACGGTTGTGGTGGGTGGCAGCTATGCCTTTTATCATGGTTATATCTTTGAACGGCAGGTGCTAACGCTTTTAGTTTTGGCGCATGCGGCTATTTTTATTTGGTTGGGTTTTCGCTTTAGTCAGCTTTTGGCACAGGAAGATGTCGCCACGTTTCAGCTGAAACCTATTTTAGACCTTGCCTTGATTTTTGGCGCACCCATTGTCGGTTATGCCTGTTTATATCTGATGTATTTTGAAGAAACAGCAGAGCAGGCAGCCTTTAGTTTGTTATTTGCGGTGGTTTTTGCAGGTTTGTATTGGCTGACCAAACAGCATCGGCAGACACAATTTATTGCACAAAGTTATTTCAGTTTGATGCTGATTTTTAGTGTGTTGATTCCACCTATTTTACTGCCTGAACAATGGAGTGTCATTGGTTGGGCATTACAAGGCGTGGCTGTGTTTATTTTTGCCTTTATTCAATATTCTAAAATTAGCCGTTATTTGGCACTAGGTTTGTTTGCCGTAGCGGGCTTATCTGGGCTGTATTATTTAGTAGAGTTGCCTTATTTCGAGCGCAGTATTTATTGGGTACTGAGCCTAAGTTATGCCACAGTTGTGGTGTTTTCCAACAGCCGTGCAGCTTTCAGACAACAACTGAGCACAGCAACCACGAGCGTACTGTGTTTAATGATGTTGTCTGCAACCAGTTTATGGCTATGGTTAGGTTTAGATTACTTTGATGGAGAACTTGCAACCGTACAGACGCTTTTGGCGGTGGTGGTCATCTATTTACTCATCAACGAAGTACTACTTTCTCGTAAGGCGACATGGTCATGGTTATTGCCCAAATGGTTAGGTTTAACGCCTGTTTCACTCACTGCAGCAGGATTATTATTCAGCCGTAGCTATGATGGAGCGGTACATTGGGTTTCGGGCACTGAACGTCTGCTCTTTGCCTTGTTTGCAGGCGTGCTGTGTGTGTTGTGGTTACGTCCTTTATGGACTGTTCGTAGCGACAAAGAATGGGTGAGTTTAGGGCTGTTACCCATTTTGGCAATGGCGAGTTTAACGCTGTTACCACAGCATCCGTATAGCAGTGTGGTGATTTTACCGCTATTCTTTGCGGCGTGGTGTTGGTGGCAACAACCAGATTCAGATTGGCGCAAGTTTTGGTATGCGCGTAGCAATTTAATCTTTATGTTGATGTGGATGCTATGTTCACAACTTTTGACTGAACAAGCATTTTACGGCTATGTACTGCCTATTTTGAATCCATTTGATTTGGTCAGTATAGCCATGTTGGTCGCTATTTTGTGGATGCTGAATCTACAACGCAAAACCAATTTAGATCAAGGCTTGGCTGCGGTAATTATGGTCTTGAGTTTACTGTGGCTAAGTAGTTATGTGCTATTACGCGCCTTACATCTGTATTTGGGAACGCCAATCAACGAGATTGTTGTTTGGCAAGATGCAACTGTGCAGCTCAGTTTGACCTTGCTTTGGGTGAGTTTGGCTTGTATCGCCATGTGGATTGCCAGTCTGAAACAATTACGTGCCTTGTGGATTTTAGGCAGCAGTATTTTGGTGATTGTGACCTTAAAATTGGTGCTTTTAGATTTATCTAATATTGGAACTTTAATGCGCGTGCTGTCATTCTTTGCTGCAGGTTTAGGTATGCTACTGATTGCATATATCGCCCCAATTCCTGAGCCAGATCTCGCAAAAAACAACACTTCGCCGTCTTCCAAAGCTTGAGCAGATCCTCAAGTTTAGTTAGAGGCAAAGTGTCGAAGACTGAAACGATTACTTTAAGTCAGGTTCTCGTTTCAGTGCTTGGGCATTGGCATATTGATCAAGTTCTTCATTATTTAAAGGGCGCGATAAAGGATGATCAACAAAACCCATTTTGGGTACAGGAATTTCGATTTGGTTGTCTAGGAAACCATTACGGATACGTTCCTGCATTTCATCACGTACCTTTAAAAAGTTTTCTTGCTGACACCACACCGCAAACAACAATTCAATTGAAGATTCACGGAAAGCTGTAACTGTCACCGCGGGTTTAGGGTCAGACAGCACGAGCGGATATTGATTGGCGACACTGAGCAACACTTCACGCACTTTAATAATATCTTCGTGAAAATTAATCGCGAGGGTAATGGGCACACGTCGGATTGGAAACTTGGACAAGTTATGCACGGGTGCACGAATCAATTGTTCATTGGGTAAACGCACATAAATATTGTCTTGGGTCAGCAATTTAACTGAAAGTAAGTCAATTGAGATCACTTCACCTTCAATGGTGTGTCCGCGAATCAGGGTGATTTGAATGGTATCGCCCACTTCAAAAGAACCTTCGCCAATCAGGAACATACCACTAATTAAATTGGATGCCGAGGTTTGTGAGGCAAAACCCAAAGCCACGGTTAAAATACCCGCTGCACCTAAAAACACGCTGAGTTTAAAGCCTGCTTCTTTCAGGCTCGCCATCACAAACAGCAGGAAAATAAAGTAAAAAATCCCGCGTCGCCAAACTAAGCGTTGATGCGCATTAAAACGTGCGCCAATAGTGCGTACAAAAGTATTGGAAACAAAACGTGCAATTAAGAAACCAATCAAAGACAATACAATTGCGACCAAAATTTCGGTCAGACGATCTGTATTGATACTGGTAAAAATTCCTTTGAGGCTGTTGGTGATTTCTTTGGAAATATTGGAATCTGCCATAACATCCTCTTAGAAAAATGAATCAAACATATTAAATAAAGCACCTGCCGTTTCACGCGGTGGTTGCAAATAGGTCACTTCACCTGCATGTGGCGGGGTGCGATTTTCAATCCGAATTCGTGGCGGGCGGTCTAAACCTTCATGCATCACTTTAATTTGTGAAGTCCATAAACGACCTGTACTTTCGCTGAAAAATAAAGGCAGCGCAGGCACAGGCACATTCATTCGGTCAAAACGCAATTGTTGATTGCTGGTGTTGTGAAATTCAATCGGCGTGACGGCACGAAATGCACGTGGTTTTAATTGATGTAATTCGGTACGGCCATCGACTGCTGTGGCATAGCAAATTTCACCTGTACGATGATTGGGGCCAAACCAAGTATCTTTCGGGCGAATAATCGGCAAATCAAAAATGGGTTCACGTTGACCATCGACAAAGGCAGACATCCACAACGGTGTGCTGATATACAAGGTGCCGCGTTGCCCCGCAGGAATATAAATTGGATCGACAGGTTTAATCACCACTGAACGGTCTGCCAAACGAGGCATGAGCTGTAATTTACTTTGTGTAGATTTGAACATATAGCGTTCAATTTTCACAGGTTGTGGAAAGGCAAATTCAGGATCATCAATGTTATGCCATTGCTGTTCATAATCGTATTGAACCTGCGGGCGATAATATTCCAAACGCCATTCTTGCATACCACGGGTCAAACGTACTAAGAGTGAGCCAAATTGCCACGTTTTAGGACGATTGAGCTCAAACTCATAGTCACCCCACCATTTTAATTTAGCCGAATCAGTTTCTGAAATCTCATGATTTTGTGACAATGGCCTATCCCTTTCTTGATAAATCAGCGAAAACAGACTTCACGCTGTCATACGCTTAGAGTACACTCAAATTAAATTTTTTCATCATTATTATAATCGCTGATGCAAGTACTGAAACAATTACAAATACCGTATAGCTTTGCCAAACGCCATGGGGTGTTAATTCGTTATGAGGGCGATCATGCCTTTATTGTACGTCGTGAAAATACGCCGATGCTTGCCATTCAGGAGGCGCGTCGTTTTTTGGGGCATCCTGCACAGCATCAACTTTGTAGCGATCAGGAATTTCACCAATTATTAAGCAGCAGTTTTGCAGGTGATACAGGCGAGTCGCAGCAAGTCGCTGCGGGATTGGAAGATCACCCTGACTTGCTTAGTTTGGCAGATTCAGTTCCTGAAGCAGAAGACCTGATGGATCAGGAAGATGATGCACCGATTGTACGTTTAATCAATGCTTTACTGTCTGAAGCGATTCGGGTTGGCGCATCGGATATTCATATCGAATCTTTTGAGAAAAAACTGTCAGTCCGTTTGCGGGTCGATGGTCAGTTGCGTGAAATCGTGCAACCGCGCCGTGAACTTGCGCCTTTATTGGTGTCACGTATTAAAGTCATGGCAAAACTGGATATTGCCGAAAAACGTATCCCTCAAGATGGTCGTATTTCGCTCAGACTAGCAGGTCGTGAGGTCGATGTACGTGTGTCAACGCTGCCATCTTCGCATGGTGAGCGGGTGGTAATGCGTTTGCTGGATAAGCAAGCAGGTCGTTTAAACATGACGCACTTGGGGCTGATGCAAAATGATTATGAGCGCTTAAAGCAACTGGTACATCGACCACACGGGATTATTTTGGTTACAGGGCCGACAGGTTCGGGTAAAACTACGACCTTATATGCAGCTTTGTCAGACCTGAATGACGGTTCTAAAAATATTTTGACTGCAGAAGACCCGATTGAATATCAACTTGAAGGGATTGGGCAAACACAGGTCAATACCAAAGTGGATATGACCTTCGCTCGTGCTTTAAAAGCCATGCTGCGCCAAGACCCAGATGTGGTGATGGTGGGGGAGATTCGTGACTTAGAAACCGCCGAAATTGCAGTGCAGGCTTCCTTAACTGGTCACTTGGTACTGTCTACCCTACATACCAATACGGCCATTGGTGCAGTCACCCGTTTAAAAGATATGGGCATCGAGCCGTTCTTGCTGTCAAGTTCATTAATTGGGGTGATCGCGCAGCGTTTAGTGCGCACCTTATGTTCGCACTGCGCCACATGGCATGCTGCAGATGACTTTGAACAAGAACTCTTTAAAAGTGTGACCGATGCAAGCGATTTAAAACTTCCGCAACCGAAAGGCTGTGAACATTGCTCACATACAGGTTTTACTGGGCGGACTGCAATTTATGAAATTGTCCCTGTGGATGAAGCAATGCGCCGTTTGATTCATGGCAATGCCGCGGAATATGAACTGGAAGATTATGCACGACAGCAATCAGGTTCGATTCGTGAAGATGGATTGCGTAAGGTATTGGCAGGTAAAACCACTTTGGAAGAAGTGCTGCGCGTGACCAATGAAGCGGCTGAATAGCTAAAAAGTAAGGTTAAGATAAGAAATACAAAGAGTTGATCACTATATTGTTGATCAACCCTTTTTATTGAAATTCAATTTTAAAATTGCAATAAACGACGATGCTGCATTAACGGCATCGACTCTCGAATTTTGCTTTGTTCATCTAAATCAAAGGGCACTGTAATCAGTTGCGTACCTTCGTCTTGCACCATTGACAATAACTGTCCGCGTGAATTGGCAGCGCCTGAATGTCCCCAAGTCTGACGTTTTTCACCATGCCAACCTTGTTGGGCTGCACCTAAAACCTGACATTGACTGTCCATGCCACGCGCCTGCAAGAGCAATTGCCAATGCATTTGACCTGTGGTGTAAGTAAAAGCCGATGGCGCAGTTAAAATATTGGCGCCTTGCGCACGTAAAGTTAAGGCCAATTCAGGAAAGCGCAAGTCATAACACACCATTAAGCCAATGTTGCCAAACGGTGTTTTCGCCACAACGACTTCAGAGCCGGGTTCAAAAAACTTAGATTCCTGATAACCACCAACAGAGTCACCAACTTGCACATCAAACAAATGAATTTTGTCATAACGTGCTTCAGTTTTTTCTGGGCTAATACATAAACTGACCGTACGCACACGACCATCTGCAATTGTTGAACCATCAGGGCGATATGGGCAGGGCAATGTACCCGCCACAATCCAGATTTGATATTGATGTGCAAGCTGTTCCAAACGCTGTTGAATACTTTCAAACTGTGCCGCGGTTTCGCATTGTTTGCCTGCTGCAAAGCAAACAAAGTTTTCTGGAAAAACGATCAGTTCTGCACCATCGGCTTTACTTTGTTGAATCAATGTTTCAATGATTTTGAAGTTTTCCTCAATATCATTTTGTGAGTTCATTTGAGCAACAGAAAGTAAAGTCATCAAAGCATTCCTGAGTGAAGATCAAGCGTTCTGCTGATTTTGCTCAGCACATTGATCGAGATTATCTTGTTCTTTTTGTAGCTGTTTCACCAAAGGTTCGAACATATTTTGGTTGTTTTCATTCAGCTTCATGAGGGTTTTATGGGCATCTAATACCGTAGTGAGCATATTGCTATGCGTGACGTGTTCTTCTACCAGCTCACGCGTGCAGACAGTTGGGTCACCACAGTAATTTAAAATCACAAACACCTGTCCTAAGCCCATGCTATTGGCGAGCGTAGTAATGTCTGGATTAGTAGATAGCATAACTGCTTGAATGTTATGGATTTGTTTCAGTTTTAAGCCTAGCTTAGCCAATACACCTAAAACTGTACTGTCAATAAATGTAGTTTGGGTTAAATCTACAATTGCACCCACCACATTAGATTGCTGTTCAATTTTACTGAGTAGTTTGTCTAGACTAATACAAGATTGGGCACGCACTTCGCCAAAAAGCTTAAAGATATGCGTTCCATTCAAACTTGCATATTCAACATGACCTGTTGACATATAAATGCCATTTGCAGAGAAGGATTAGATAATTATCCCATAGCGACTATATAGACTCAAGTGGCTTACAGTCGTATATCTTGGGTTGAGAAGTTAACTGGCTGATTTATTGGTTATTTTGTTCGACACAAACTCAAGATCGCAATATCATCTGCTACATGATCGGGGGCTTGGAATGATTGATTTTGCAAGTGAAAGACCAATTGTTCAAACTGTTCATTCAAACCACCACTATAAGGTTCTAACGCACCATCGGAGCAGATAATAAACCGCGCCTGTTTATTTAATACGCACTCAAATTCCTCAACTTCTAAATCTTCAGTCAGCCCCAAAGGAAAACTACTGGTATTTAAAATTTTAGGTGCTTGATTGGGTTCGATAATAATGGCAGGTGGATAATGCCCCGCACTCGACCAACGCAGTTCGTGGGTTTCAATATTTAAAATCCCACTAATCATGGTGATATGCTTTTCAATATTTTCTTGAACCAACATGCCATTCAGCTTCTTAATCAGTTCGCGTGGTGTTTTGGAGCGACCATGAAATGCAGCCATCCAAGACGTTAGTAAACTACTAGTTACACCATGCCCAGAGACATCGGCTAAATAGAACATGATTTCTTTATCACTGATTTTCCAGTAATCAAACCAATCGCCCGACAAATAAGCCGAAGGCTTAAATAAAGTATCTACACGGTAGTTGCACAGTTCGATAGGATTGGGCAGTAATTTTTTTTGTAGTTCAGCAGCTGAAGGTAAGTCGCGGCTGTCTTGATTGCGTTTATATTGTGCGTCTATTTTGCGTAAGGCTTGTGGTGGATTTTCTGGTAAACGACTCCACAACCAACCTGCTAAAGCGCCTTGTTCCCATGCTTGCACCAATGCTGTGCCTTCATCTTCAAAGGCCAATACAATCGTGGGTAAATTCCATTGATGTGTTAAATAATCTTGCACATCGGCAATTGCAATAATGGTTGGGTCATACAAGCTGATGTCATCTATGTGAATCATTTGCACACTAGGAAGTGTGTCGAGCACCTGTTCTAGATATGGAATATCACGTGTGGGTTGAATGAAATACATAGAGTTTTGTGTTGACCCTGAACCTAAACAAAGCGTTACTATAACAATGCCTGAATACTCAAGGAAAGTAAAAACTCACCTTGAGTAAAATGTTTTACAAATTATTCTTTGCTTTCTTCAGGCGGGTTTATTTCTTCTTGATCATCAAAAAGTTCTTCGCTTTCATCATCTACAAAAGAAATACTATCTGCATCGAGTCCTTTCTTTTCCGCAATTTCAAAGTTTTTACGTTGCAAGTAAATATCCCGAATCGCGGCATATTTATCGCCCTGTAATACTTGTTCTACATCTAGGAGTTGCGAGCGCGTATCTAGGCCGCGCATAACTTGCTCCGACCAATATAAACGGTCATTGCCATCTAAAATGTATTTTTGTGGACGTGCCTGACCATCTACAAGTGTGCCGAAACCATCACGGAAAGTACTTGGGCCGTAAATTGGTAGCATGACATAAGGCCCTGAAGGGACACCGTAGTAGCCCAAGGTTGTACCAAATTTTTCTTCTTCCGTGTCTAAACCTAAACGACGTGCAGGGTCAGCCATGCCTAAAGTAGTAATCGTATTTAAACTAAAACGACCTAAAGTTTTTGCGGCACGTAAAGGGCGGCCTTGAATCAATTGGTTAACCGCATTCCAAGGTTCGCCCAAGTTTTTTCGGAATTGACGATATGACCCGCGCACTTCACCAGGGACTTTCTTTGTATATTGAACCGCAAGTGGACGCGCGATATTACGATCTAACATATCGTTGAATGCATAAATCTGACGGTTCAAAGGTTGCAGTGGGTCTTTGACTTCATCGGGTTGTGCAGCATTTGCATTCACTTTTAAATCTTTGGCTTTTACATTTTTTAATTCTTTAAGCGCATTCAAACGACTACTTTTAGTTTCAGAAGATGAATCTGCCGCAATAACTTCAGTAGTTTCTTCTTGAGCAACTTCTTCAGTAGAAGGCATTGTCGCATGTGTTGAGGTGATGAATCCTAAAGAAACAAGGCACACCCAAAGATATTTTTGTTGATACATAAAGAATCCTAGCGCTTAAATCTGAGTAAGCAAAAGCTGTTATATCGCCGATGGGTATATAGTAACAGTTAATTGAAACGATGTATTAAAGCAAATTTGCTCAAAATGTGTGTAGAAAAAGCAAAAATGAACAAAAAATAAACACCCGATATATTTCCTTTGAAAAAAGTCTTGCAAGGTAAAATATTTGCCCTATAATGCACATCCATCGGCGGTGATGAAGATTAAAACTTCTGATAAAACAATGACTTGGTT